>DAOWJM010000008.1 GCA_030640325.1 Dehalococcoidia bacterium
CAGAGGGGGAACTTCAAGCCGAGAAGAATAAATTGCAATCAGTAATAGATGCCATGGAAGATGGTCTCACCATACAGGATACAGGCTATAACATTATTTATCAGAGCGAGCCCTTAAGGATAATTTTTGGTGACCACGTGGGGGAGAAATGCTATCGAGTCTATGAAGGTAAAGAAAAGTTATGCGATGGGTGCCCTGTAGAAAAGGCATTTAGGAATGGTAAGTCCCACACTTCGGAGAGAAAAGTGGTAATGCCTTCGGGGGAGATTGCCTTCTGGGAAAATACGGCTAATCCCATCAGAGATGCCAGGGGAGAAGTTGTTTCCTGCCTTGAGATCACTAGGAATATCACTGAGCGCAAGCAGGCGGAGAAGGCGCTTGAGCGTCAAAAAGCTTATTTCCAGCAGCTCTTTGACAACTCCCCTGAGGGCATCGCTTTGCTGGATGATGCCGACAGGGTGGTTCAGGTCAACAAGGGGTTCGAGACGCTTTTTGGCTACCAAACTGAGGAAGTCAAAGGTCGGTTTATTAACGAAGTTGTTGTCCCTGGAGACCGTATTGAGGAAGCGTCTGCTATGTCTCAGGCTACTTTCAATGGCAAAGTGGTTCATCGGAGAGAGACGGTGAGAAAACGTAAGGATGGCAGCCTGGTAGATGTTTCCGCACTTGGCTACCCTATTCAGTTTGGCGACAAATTAGTTGGAATATATGCCATATACAGCGACATCACTGAGCGAAAGCGGGCGGGGGAAGCGCTCGAGGAGAGTGAGAAGAAATATCGCACCCTTTTCACTGAGTCAAGAGACGCCCTCTTTATCTCCAGTCGAGACGGAAAGTTAATTGACGCCAACCAATCCTTCTTGGACCTTTTTGCCTATACCAGAGAAGAGGCGATAGGGCTAGATGTCCGGAAGACGTATGTTAATCCCGATGACCGGCTCAAGTATCAACAGGAGATGGAGCAAAAAGGAGCGGTTAGAGACTATGAGCTGAAGCTATGTAAAAAGGATGGGACAGAGATAGACTGCCTGCTCACTGCGACCGTGAGGCGGACCAAAGATGGAGGCATTCTGGGGTACCATGGCTTTATCCATGACATCACCGAGCGCAAGCGGGCGGAGGAGGAGAAAAGGGAATTGGAGCAGAAGGCTCATCTCGCCAGCCGGCTGGCTTCCGTGGGTGAGATGGCATCAGGCATTGCCCATGAGATAAATAACCCCCTGACCGCTGTTATCGGTTTTGCCCAGTTACTTATGGATGCGGACCTCCCTGAAGATGTTAAGGAAGATATAGGTGTTATACACAAGGAAGCCCAACGCGCTGCCGGGGTAGCAAAGAATCTCCTCACCTTCGCCCGAAAACAGGCGTCAGTAAAGCAGATGATAAACATGAACAGCATTATAGAGGAAGTGCTGGAATTGCGTGCCTACGAGCAAAGGGTAAGTAATATCCAGGTTAATACCCGTTTTGCCCCCAAACTGCCTGAGGTCATGGCTGACTATTCTCAGATGCAGCAGGTCTTTATCAACATTATCCTTAATGCTGAGGCCGCCATGCTCGAGGCACATCATAGAGGTACACTGACTGTTACCACCCAAAAGGTCAATAATACTGTCAGGGCTTCATTTGCCGATAGCGGACCGGGGATTGTAAAGGAAAACTTGAATCGGATATTTGACCCCTTCTTCACCACTAAGGAAGTGGGCAAGGGAACTGGTTTGGGACTCAGCGTGTGTCACGGGATAATAGCTGAACACGGTGGCAGACTATATGCCAGAAGTAAGTTGGGTAACGGAGCCACCTTTGTCGTGGAATTACCTGTTAATGCTCATTGAGCGATGAGAGGAGCTAAATGAAACATTCCAAAGCCGGCAGAAAAAGAATCCTGATAGTTGAAGATGAGCCAGCCATTTGTCAGGTATGCTTGAGAACTCTCACTGGTGAAGGGTTTGACGTGGATGTTGCTGCTAACGGAGCGGTCGCTCAAGATATGTTGGGTAAAAAGGAGTATGACCTCTGCCTTGTTGATATCAGAACGCCGATAATGAACGGTAGGGAGCTTTATCAACATATAAAGGAGGAACACCCTGAGCTCGCCAATAAAGTTATATTCACCACCGGAGACATTTTGGATAATAAAGTGGAGCTCCTTCTCAGGGAAGCCAACAGACCATTTCTGCCCAAGCCGTTCACTCCCGACGAATTGACAGCCGCAGTGAGGCAGGCATTGAAAGGTTGAGCCATGGTAAACAAGCGGGAAAGAATACTAATTGTTGATGATGAAGCGATGGTTAGAAGGCTTCTTCGTCAAAAGTTGTCCAGAGAAGGCTACCAGTGTGAGGAAGCTGATAGCGCTGAGCAGGCGCTGGATAGGTTAAGAGGCAACTCAACCGAACTGGTGATTCTGGATATAAAGATGCCGGGTAAATCGGGAATGGAGCTACTGCCAGAGATAAGAGCCGGTTACCCTGATACGGCGGTCATGATGGCTACTGCTCTTACCGATGCTAATATCGCCATCCAGTGCATGAAACAGGGAGCCTATGACTATATATCCAAGCCCTTTAACTTAGGCGAGGTTGTGCTGAGCGTGAATGGAGTTCTGGAGAGAAGAAGACTAGAGCTTGAGATTAGGGAGTACCAACAATATCTGGAGCAAAGGGTTGAGGAACAAACGAAGGAGATCCGAAAAGTCTTTCTCGGTGCCATCGAGGCATTAGCCTTTGCTCTTGAAGCCAAGGACAGGTATACTGCGGGGCATTCTCGAGGGGTAACCGAGATTGCAGTGGCTATAGGTAGGGAGCTGGGTCTATCCCCAGATGACATAGAAGACCTGCGCTGGGGAGGCTTACTCCACGATGTTGGTAAGATTGCCGTTGACCAACTCATTCAAAACAAGACGGGCGAACTGACCCCTGAGGAGTATGAGCATATTATGATTCATGCCCATGTAGGAGCTGGTATTGTAAAGCCGGTGGTTAATGGGAAGGTAGTGGAAATGATTGAACATCACCATGACCATTATGACGGCAGTGGAATGAATCAAGTTGTAATTGGTGAAGACATACCACTAGGAGCTAGAATTCTAGCAGTGGCTGATGCCTTTGATGCCATGACCTCTGACCGCCCCTATCGCTCTGCGATGTCTATAGAGGAGGCTCTGAGTGAAATCATGCGGTGCACTGGCACCCAATTTGACCCTGTTGTAGCTGCTGCTTTCCTCAAAATACCTGTGCCTGGGATAGTGCTGGCAGGAGTGTGAAATTCGCCGATTGCATAAGGGAGGAGATTTGTGGAAGTGGACCAACTTAGTGGAAAGAAAATACTTATAGCCGATGATGAACCATCTGTCAGGGCGCTGGTAAAAAAGCTCCTGAGCAAAAACTATATCGTCCTTGAGGCAAATGATGGTGAGGAGGCAGTAAATATAGCTTTCAGCCAGAAACCAGACCTCATCCTGATGGACATTTTGATGCCTAAGATGGATGGTCTTACCGCTTGCTATGCAATTAAAATGAACCAGGCTACTAAGGCAATCCCTGTGGTCATGCTCACCGCCGTAGACTATGAACTTAACAAGAAGCTTAGCAAGGATATTATGGGTGCCTGTGGATATATAACCAAGCCATTCAGTTCCCGGGACTTAAGGGATACCATTGGTCAATTTCTGACAGGTTCCAAATAAGACATACCTTTCCTCATCATGTCTACCATTGTCTGTTTATTATTGCTCAGCCTCGCTATCTTAATCAGCCACCACAACCAGGACTATCCTCCTAGTACTAATTACTCCTAAAATTTGACCCATTTGGGTGATTCAAAAGATGGCTTGCATAGAGCATAATTGACATATGTCAGATGTGCCTTTGCAATTCCAAGGAGGATTGAATTATGTCAGTCACAATCAGCAACCAAACCTATTATAGAACCACGGAGGTTTGTGAAATGATAGGCGTAAGTAGGTCCACTCTACTACGATGGTTTAAGAGTGGCATCCTCAAGGATGCATCGCATAGGGATAGGCGAGGTTGGAGACTGTTCACACAAGGTGATATCAAAAGAATCAAAGACGAGGCCAACAGGATGAAATAAAACCAGTTACGCCAAGCCAGAGCAGGGTCGATTTACAGAGACCCTTTATTTGTAGGAGGAAATTCGCCAAATGGCAAACAACAATAGATGCGACACTTATTTAAAGATGAGGACATCTAGTTTGCTTAATAAATGCCGGAAAGGAGGTACATATGGAGTGTCACTAACTAGCGAACAAAGGGAAAGGCACAAATCAATTTGGAAAGGGGGTGACAAGGAATGAAAAGGATACTAATAAGCTTGATGACTATTTGCTCTTCAATCTTTCCTGTGTTCGGTTAAGCTCCGACATAACTTTACCAGCTACAATTCACGAGCTTCCCCAAAGTGCCTCAGCCCCAAATCATATCGAGATAAACCCGCTCTATGCCGGTGAAACTGTCACCCTGGTTTGGGAATGGGAATTCCCTGAAACAGGAGAGCCTCAAAACGATGCCCAGGGGGATAGCCTCTCGTTCACCATAAACTACCTGCTTGAGGAATTGCCGTCTGGGGGTGGCGGAGACGGGACACCGAGTTACCAGCGGCTTAAGATAGACATCCTGGGTAAAGTAACCCTGGCTAAGGTCAGCTCCTCGGGGAGACTCCTTGATTCCTGTGTAGCCACTGACCCGGATAATAAGCACAAGCTAGAATTCAACCGGGGTACTAAAATCACCTGCCCTAACGGCAAGGTTCCAAGAAGAATAGAGATGAGGCTCTGTGAGGAATCACCTTCACCCCCGGATGGTATGGAAATGATTGGCCCAGCCTACAATCTCACTGGCTACATTAGTGATTCAGTGTCTTGCTCACTCATCTTTGATAAGCCAGTTGAATTGACACTGAGCTATGACTCGGACTGGCTACCGGAAAACACCTCCTCAATACTGATTACCTCTTATGAACCGGAGCATGGTTGGACAGAGCTCGAGCCAGCTTATAGCGGCGTTGCCCAGGTCAATAAAGTAACTGTCCTAATAAGCCACACCTCGATATTTGCCATCTTAGCCAAGATAGCGCCAGCACCAGCAAAATTCAGGCTAAGCGAGCTTGCCATCAATCCTGCTCAGACGGAAGTTGGTGAGCCGGTAACTATTTCTACCATTGTTCAGAACACTGGCGAGCTTGAGGGTAGCTACACATTGACCTTGAAGATAAATGGCGAAATAGAGCAAAGCAAGGAAACTACCTTAGCTGCTGGGGAAAGCAGGCAAGTATCTTTTACTGTAATCAAGGATGACCCAGGAACTTATGCCATAGCCGTAGATGGTCTCACTGGGGAATTCATTGTGCTGGCTCCAGCACCTCCATCACCAGCTCCAGCATCTTCACCACCTTGGGTCAGCACTTACTGGTGGGTTATACTGCTTGCAGCAGTCATCATTGCAGTCATGGTTTACTTCCTGGCAATAAGACCTAGACATCACCCATGACCTTCTTGTCTCAAGCATCTGTTTAGAATGATATGGTGCCTGCCGCTATTCGCTTATCAGGCCAAATTTTAATGCCCTGCGCTAATTTATTATTTCTCCCCACAACAACATTATCGCCCAGGACGCAATTGTCGAGAACCTGGCTCCCTTCTTGGATATAGCTATGGGAGGCAACGACACAGTTTCTTAGTATCGCTTTTTTGCCCACCTTTGAGTCATGCCATTGTACTGCCCCTTCTATAAAAGCACCTTCTGCAACCTCGCATCGTGCTCCAAGAACGGCAGGTCCCTTCACTTCCGCCCCCTTAGCAATGACACAGCCCTCAGCGATGAGCACTGGACCTTTAATCTCAGCTGAGGGATGAATTGTGCTATTACTGCCGATTTGGACACCCCCATTGATATTGCCCCAATAGTGGGATAAAGAAGGAGCTTTGCCTAAAAGTAAGTCGTGGTGCACCTTAAGGTATTTTTCCGGTGTGCCTATGTCAATCCAGTAGGTATCGGAGGGATAGCTCAAGACAGGCTCACCCATCCTGAGGAGCTGGGGGAAAAGATGACGCTCAAACGTGGAGGGGGTTGAAGGGGGGATGTAGCCCAAGACTTCAGGCTCGAGGATATAGATGCCGGCATTGATCATATTGGTGGTGACCTGCTCCCAGCTGGGCTTCTCCACAAAGCGCTTTACCATACCCCTGGCATCAGTCTCTACCACACCATATATAGTGGGATTGTCTACCGGGGTCAGGGCAATGCTCGCCTTGGGCTTTGTTTCCTGGTGTAGGCTCATCATAGCGGTGAGGTCTATGCCTGTTAGGATGTCACCATTGAGGACAAAAAATGGCTCGTCTAGGAAAGACTCAGCGTTTTTAACTGCACCCGCAGTGCCCAATGGCTGCTCCTCTATGAGGTAAGTCAAATGGACACCCAATTCAGCGCCATCACCGAAGCAGCCTTGGATGCGGTCGGGAAGGTAACTCATAGCCAGGATGATATCTCTTATACTGTGCTCTTTGAGATACCGTATCAGGTATTCCAAAAAAGGCATATTCAGGATGGGTACCATTGCCTTTGTTATATTGCAGGTTAAGGGGCGCAGCCTCGTTCCTTCCCCACCCACCAAGATGACCGCCTTCATTGTTTCTCTTTCCCTGTAGATGAAATGTCGGGGTGGCCGGATTCGAACCGGCGACCACCTGAACCCCATTTAG
>DAOWJM010000067.1 GCA_030640325.1 Dehalococcoidia bacterium
GATAGGAGAGCTAGACGTATTTGCCGCTAGAACAGGATACACGGGAGAGGATGGATTCGAGATAATCAGCGATGCGGCAAATGCATTACCCCTATGGGAATCGTTTATAAGACAAGGTGTGAAGCCCTGTGGCTTGGGAGCGCGTGACAGCTTGCGATTGGAAGCCGGTATGCTGTTGTATGGGCAAGACCTAGATACAAGCACCAATCCTTTTGAGGCTGGACTGGGGTGGCTAGTAGAGCTGGGCAACGGCGACTTTATCGGCAAGAGCGCCCTGCTTGAGATTAAGCGTCAAGGTGTCAGGTACAAGCTTATTGGCTTTCAAATGAAAGGGCGAGAGATAGCTCGCTCAGGTTACAAAATTTTCAAATCTGTCCAAGAGGTGGGAAGGGTTACCAGTGGTGGATATGCACCAACCTTAGGTGTTAATATTGGTCTGGGTTATGTTCTCACTGAGCTAGCAACCATCGGCACTGATATAGAGATAATGATTCGCAACAAACCAGTGGCTGCTCAGGTAGTTAATAGGCAATTCTACAAAAGAGGAGCACAAAATGAACCCCAAAGAATATAAGTACACACCGGAACATGAATGGATTTGTCCTGAGCCCGGGGATAAGGGGAAAATAGGTATTACAGATTATGCCCAATCGCAGTTGGGAGACATAGTGTTTTTAGACCTGCCAGCCCCGGGCACTCAAGTGGAACAGTCCCAAAAGATAGGCGAGATAGAATCGGTGAAGGCAGTTTCAGACCTATTCACACCGGCTAGTGGAAAGGTATTGGAAGTTAACCAAACTGCCATCGATGAACCACAGGTGGTGAATGAAGACCCTTACCGAGCTGGCTGGCTGGTTAGGTTGGAATTGAGTAAGCCTTCAGAACTTGATGCCCTAATGAACAGTGATGAGTATGATGAATTGGAAGCCAGATTACGTGAAGAAAGCCCAGAATAAGTGGGAGGCAACTAATACAAATGTCATCACCTTACTTACCCAATACTGATGCTGACCGCAGGGCTATGTTGCAAGAGATTGGAGTCAGCTCGGCTGACGAGCTATTCCAGGATGTGCCCCAGAAATTCCGCAATGTCCAATTCAAACTACCGCCTCCTCTCTCTGAGCTAGAACTCAAAGGGGAGCTACGTCAGCTATCAGACCGTAATGCAAATTTGGATGATTATGCTTGTTTCCTAGGTGCTGGCTACTACAGGCACTTCATCCCCAGCGTAGTTGGTCACATCATCGGTCGCAGCGAATTCTATACTGCTTACACCCCATATCAAGCCGAGGTCAGCCAAGGTACGCTACAGACCATCTACGAGTTTCAGTCACTCGTCTGCCAACTCACTGGGATGGAGGTGAGCAATGCTGGAATGTATGATGGCAGCACAGCTACTGCTGAAGCAGCCCTAATAGCGTGCCGAATAACCAAAAGGAATAAAGTCGCAGTGCTGACCACGGTAAACCCAAGGCACTCTGAAGTGGTAGATACCTATGTTAAGGCTCACAGTATCCCTTTAGAGACGGTGGAGCCAGATTCGGTCGATCTGCCTTCAGACTGCGCCTGTTTGATAGTTCAACAGCCCAATTTCTTCGGCTATTTCGAAGACATAAAAACATATACTGGGAAGGCTCACCAAGTTGGCGCATTACTCATCGTCATAGTCGACCCAATTTCTCTAGGGATGTTCAGACCACCGGGGGATTATGGGGCTGATATTGTTGTCGCTGAGGGTCAGGCGTTGGGCAACCCGATAAGCCTCGGGGGACCGGGGCTGGGCATCTTCGCTTGCCGCAAAGAATACCTGCGCCAGATGCCAGGCAGGATTGTGGGTAAGGCTGTGGATGTTGATGGTAGAACAGGTTATGTACTGACCATAGCAACTCGTGAACAGCATATCAGAAGGGAACGGGCTACCTCCAATATCTGTACTAATGAAGCTCTGGTGGCTCTAGCAGCAACGGTTTACCTAGCCGCCTTGGGCAAAAGCGGGCTCCGCCAGGTTGCTGAGTTATGCTACCACAAGGCTTACTATGCCGCCGAGGCAATAGGCAAGCTCAAAGGATATTCCCTCGTTTTCCAGCAACCTTTCTTTAAGGAATTTGTCGTCCGTTGCCCAACGGCACCTCAGCAGATTAACCAAGCGCTTTTCCAGAAAAGGATAATCGGTGGCTTAGACATAAGCCACATAATAGACAATGGTATGCTGCTCTGCATCACAGAGGTAAATACCAAGCGGGAGATAGACAGGTTGGTAGAAATTCTGGGAGCAATGTAGATGGATTGAGAGATGGAACATTATTTACTTCCTGACATCGGCCGACCGGGCAAGATTGGTTGCAGTCTTCCATCTCTGGATGTAACCCCGGCAGAGTTGCCCCCCAAGGAGCTACTTCGCCAGGAGCTTGAGTTACCTGAGATAAGTGAGGTGGAGCTGGTGAGGTATTTCACCGCCCTAAGCAAGCTCAATTATGGAGTGGACACTGGGTTTTATCCTCTGGGGAGCTGCACCATGAAATACAATCCAAAATGGCATGAGGATGTTGCCCAGCTGCCGGGCTTCGCTTCAATCCATCCCTATCAGCCGATAGGCTCCGTTCAGGGAGCACTGCAGCTTATGTTCGAGCTGCAGGAATACTTAGCCGAGATTACTGGCATGAGTGCCACTAGTTTGGCACCAATGGCGGGAGCCCAGGGTGAACTTGCCAGCATATTAATGGTAAAAGCGTATCACCACACCCGAGGGGATAAAATCCGTAACAGGATACTTGTCCCAGACTCAGCTCACGGCACAAATCTGGCTACTGCCGCAATGTGTGGGTTTGAGATAAGCACTGTGCCCTCCGATGATAGAGGCAACATAGATTTGAAGAGCCTGGAATCCATGATGAATGAAGAGGTCGCCACTTTGACATTAACCATACCTACCACTCTAGGTCTATTTGACCCACAAATAGCTGAGATAAACCAACTCGTTCACCAAAATGGAGGACTCCTGTGCGGTGATGGCGCCAACCTGAATTCTCTGCTGGGTAAGGTGAAGTTCGGAGACCTAGGCTTTGATTGTGTCCAGTTGAATCTCCATAAAACCCTCAGCACCCCCCACGGCGGTGGCGGGCCGGGGTCGGGTCCCGTCTGTGTCAAATCAAATTTGGCTGACTTTTTACCTTCGCCTTTGGTAGCTAAGAGTGGAAAGGAGTACACCTTCACCTCTCCAACCAAGTCTATAGGCAGCCTGGGGGCTGCCTACGGAAACTTTGGCGTGATGGTCAAGGCTTACGCTTATATACGTTCTCTTGGCGCAGAAGGGCTTAAGCAGGTCAGTGAGAACGCTGTCATAAATGCCAACTACATCAAGGAGAAGCTAAAAGCATATTATCACCTACCCTATGACCGTGTGTGCATGCACGAGGTGGTGTTTTCGGGGAGAAGACAAAAGGCAAAAGGGGTTAAGACACTAGATATTGCTAAGCGTTTGCTTGATTACGGTTTTCATCCCCCTACCGTCTATTTCCCCCTAGTGGTTGAAGAAGCCATCATGCTCGAGCCTACCGAGACGGAGAGCAAAGAGACACTGGACGCCTTCATTGACGCTATGAAAGAAATAGCTAGAGATGCAGATGAAAACCCTGAAATCTTGCGCACCGCCCCCCATAACACACCCATTAGGCGGCTGGATGAAGCCACAGCCGCCAGAAATCCAGACCTACGCTGGGAGATGGGGAAAACATAAAAGCTGAGGAGCCAAAGTGGCTGTGGTTGAGGAGGTAGCCGTTGGCATCAAACAGGCTTTTATGATATCCTGAAGCAGCGAAATGGCATCGGCATTTACTTACAGCTGCTGGACACCCCCCTTGAGGTGACCATACCTCGGACCCAATATAATTGCAGCACCACACAAAAGCGGGAGGTAAAACTATGAACAGAAGGGACAAGCTTTTGGAAATCGTAGGGAGTGAGAACTTCTCAGATGACCCTAAAGCTCTAGGCACATATTCTAAGGACTTCAGTCTCGTACCCTCGGGAGTGCCGGATTATGCGGTGAAGCCAAAAGATGCCCAGGAAGTTCAAAAGGTCATCAAATTTGCCAACGAGCATTTGCTCCCCGTGGTGCCGGTTAGTTCGCCAGTGCACTTTCATGGGGCTACCATTCCCAAGCAAGGCGGTATCGTCCTGGACCTGACCAGAATGAACCGGATTCTAGAAGTCGATGAAGTTAACAGAAGGGTGAGGATGGAAGCTGGGGTAACCTGGGAACAAATCACCAGCGAATTGGAAAAACAAGGCTTCAGAATAATGATGCCGCTGTTGCCTCACCCTCTGCGCTCTGCGGTTACCGACTGCCTTGAAAGGGAAGTGCCTACCAATACTGTATATGATTATGGTGAACCCCTTCAAAGCATGGAGGTGATTTGGCCAACTGGAGAAATCTTTAGGACTGGCTCCGCCAGTGTAATTGGTTACCCTGATTCACCATCCAAGGGGGCTAATCCCTCAGGACCGGGCTTAGATTTTTATAGGTTTCTTCAGGGTGCTCAGGGAACTATGGGTGTAGTAACTTGGGCAAACCTGAAAATTGAATACCTGCCCAAGATAGACAAGATATTTTTCGCTCCTGTTCATGACCTCAGCTACATTATGGAATTCCTGTATAGGGTTCTAAGGCTGAGGATAGGTCAGGAGTGCCTCCTCTTGAACAATATTAACTTGGCGACGATTATGGCGGAGGATTGGCACAAGGATTTCGAAAGGTTGCGGGCATCCTTACCGCCCTGGACTCTCATTTTGGTAATAAGCGGACATCAGAGACACCCAGAGGGGAAGATTCAGTATGAGGAAGAAACGCTTCATAAGATTATTAAAAATGAGTTCCCACAAATTTCCCTCGCCGACAGTCTCCCTGGATTTCCCGGCCTGGGGAAGAAACTGTTACCAATGCTTCGTAAACCCTGGCCTAGGGAAGTGACCTATTGGAAGAACCGCTACAAAGGGGCTTGCCACAGCCTTTTCTTCATCACCAAGCCCGCTTCGGCTCCAAAATTCATTAAGACGGTGGAGGAAATAGCAGTCAGACATAATTACTCGATAAGTGACATTGGAGGCTATCTACAGCCCATAGAGCATAACCGAGCCTGTCATCTGGAATTCGACCTCTTCTATGACCCAGCTAGCCGCTCAGAAGTGGAACGGGTTCGAGGTTTATACAGTGAAGCTGCCCCGCTCCTGCTAGACGAAGGGGCTCTTTTTACCAGACCTTACGGGGAATTGGCTGAACTGGTATACCAGAGAGCCAACGGATATGCTATGACACTAAGAAGGGTGAAAAGGCTCTTCGACCCCAACAATATTATGAATCCTGGGAATTTGTGCTTCTAAGGGGGTAAAGATGTTCAAAGGGAAAACGAGTCTGGACGTAACGCAATTAGAGAACTTTATCTATGATATGAGCAAGTGCATCAAATGTAAAGGATGCACCTGGGTGGACCACATATACATGCCAGGCGTTAAGTTCAGCACCAGATGTCCTAGCGCCACAAGGTATTTGTTTGACTCTTATGGTGCCTATGGCAAGATGAGGATTGGGCTGGCACTGGCTGAGGGCAGGTTAGATTACTCGGATGAACTCCTGCGGATACTTTATGCTTGTACTCTCTGTGGTGCCTGTGATGTGGGCTGTAAGCGGAATCTCGATTTGGAAATAGAGCTTACCCTTGAGGCGCTCAGGATAAAGGCAGTGAAAGACGGTAAAGGTCCTATGCCCGAACATAAAAAAATAGCCCAAAACATATTGACGAGACATAATCGTTTCGGCGTGCCTCATGAGAACCGAAGAAAATGGCTCCCTGAGGGAATAAAGCCTTCCCCCAAAGCCGATGTGCTTTACTTTGTCGGTTGTTCTGCTTCCTATACTAGCCCTGAGATAGCCCGGGCAACGGTGAAAATACTGAATGCCTCCGGTACTCCATTTATGCTGATGCCCGATGAGTGGTGCTGCGGAAACGTGCTCTATTCTGTAGGCATGATAGACGAGGCACAAGCGCTGGCTCGGCGTAATATTGAGGCGGTTAAGCAAACAGGAGCCACCACCCTCTTGACCAGTTGCGCTGAGGGCTACCGAATGTGGAAGGTTGACTACCCCAAGCTCCTCAATATGTCGACTGCCGATTTGGGATTCAAGGTGGTGCATCTGGTAGAGTTGGTGGATGAACTAATTAAAAAAGGCGCTCTCAAGCTCACCAAGCGCCTTGATTTAAAACTGACCTACCACGATTCGTGCAGCTTGAGTCGGCTCAGTGAGCCCTGGATACCATGGGAAGGGAAGCGCGGACAATGGGGAATGGTGAGCCCACCCCTAGAACGGAGACGTGGTACTAATGGAGTTTATCAGCCGCCACGGGATATTTTGAAAGCTATCCCCGGGGTGGAGTTAGTAGAGATGCCGCGGATGAGGGAAAATGCTTTTTGTTGTGGAGCCGGTAGGGGAACCAAAGAAGCCTTCCCTGATTTTGCTTTATGGGCGGCAAGGCAAAGGTTGGAAGAGGTAAAAGAAGTAGGTGCTGAGGCTATTGTATCTGCTTGTCCCTGGTGCAAGGAAAACTTTGCTCAAGCTGTTAGCAAGAACGGAGAAGGCTTGAAGGTGCTCGACATTTCCGAAATCATCCTGGCAGCAATCCCAGGCTAAGGAGGGTAAATTATGGCTATATCCGGAGAAGCATATAAAGGACTGGAATCTATTGTCGGTGGTGAGTATATTTCGGCTGACCCGGTGATTTGCGAAGGTTATCGGGCTGGACCGGGAGGATATGAATGTGGCTTGGGGTATGAAAGGGTAATGACCAAGGTGCCGGGCTGTGTCATTATGCCGCTGACTACAGAAGAGGTCCAGAAAATAGTGAAGGTTTGCAACCGCTATAAGGTTCC
>DAOWJM010000118.1 GCA_030640325.1 Dehalococcoidia bacterium
ATCACCATTATTGAGCTGATAATTGAGTGGCACCAGCTTGCCGTTCACCTTAGTTCCTATGCAGCGGTGTCCCAACTCAGTATGAACCCGATAAGCAAAATCAAGGGGGGTGGAACCCTTGGGCAAATCCTTTATCTCCCCTTTAGGGGTGTAAACAAAAACCTGGTCAATGAATATATCTGTTTTAACTGATTCCAGGAATTCTTCAGCCCCGCTGAGCTCCCGGTGCCAGTCAATTAATTGGCGCAGCCAAGCTATCCTCTCCTCGAAGTGCATATCCTTCTTCTCGCCCTCTTTATAGCGCCAGTGAGCGGCTACACCATATTCAGCAATATGATGCATGTCACGGGTGCGAATCTGAACCTCCAGAGGGATTGTGCCCAGACACATTACAGCAGTATGTAATGATTGATAACCATTTGGCTTGGGATTAGCAATAAAGTCGTCAAACTCCCCGGGCAAAGGGCGCCACAAACTGTGGATAACGCCTAGAGCATTATAACAATCAGGCACAGTACCGACCAATATCCGAAGGGCGAGAAGGTCGTGTATGTCATCAAAGTGCTTGTTCTGGGCAGCATACTTCTCCATTTTCTGGTATATACTGTAGATATGCTTGGGTCTACCTGACATCTCACCTCTTAGACCAACCTTCTCAAACTCCCCCTTTAAAATCTGAATTACCTGAGCTATAAAGTTCTCCCGCTGAGCACGGCGAGCAGCAATCAAGTTAGCAACCTGGTGATATTTTTCTGTCTCCAGGTAACGGAAGGATAAATCCTCTAGCTGCCACTTTAGCTCCCATATCCCCAGACGATGAGCTAAGGGGGCATATATCTCTAGTGTCTCCTGGGAAATGCTGCGCTGCATTTCCGGCGTTAGAGCGTCTAAGGTGCGCATATTATGCAGCCTGTCAGCCAGCTTGATAAACACCACACGAAGGTCCTCAGCCATAGCTACCAGCATCTTCCTCAGGCTCTCCGCCTGCGATTCTCTAGTCGCCGCACTGGGAGCATGCAAGGAGAGCTTACCCAACTTAGTGGTGCCATCGACCAGCTTGCTTACCTCAGAGCCAAACTTGGCTTCGAGCTCGGAAATAGGTATGCCACAGTTCTCAGGAACATCGTGAAGTAAGGCTGCCGCCAGAGTGCTGGCATCAAACTGAAGCTCCGCCAAGGTCAAAGCAACCTGCAGCGGGTGCTCTATATAGGAATCGCCTGACTTGCGTACCTGCCCCTGGTGCGCCTTGGCGGCAAATTTGTATGCATCTTCCACCAAGGCTATCTTCTCTGGCGGTAGATACTTTTGAGCCGTATCTATGAGTTCGCTAAGACTCATATTTCCAGTATAACGCAACATAGTTGAGTTGTGCAAAATTTAATAATGTTTATCTACCTCACCCCCTTAGATATTTACCTAGCAACCCTCCCCCTTTATGCACCCTAAAAAATCTTTGATTTTTCAGGGGACCCGCTTTATCCCTCTCCCTTACAAGGGAGGGGGAAATAGTTGTATAAGAGAGGCTTCGCCTCTCTTTGACTCTCCCTTAGTATCCCCTTCAAAGGAGAGGGGGATAGGTTTCCATATAATATCCCTTTACAAACTCAGCGTTAATGCTGTATTCTAGCTCGGAGAGAAACTATGTTGTATCGGGCACCGCGCGGAACCTCAGACATCCTACCCAAGGAGCAAGCCTACTGGCGCTATATGGAGCAAAAGGTAGCCCATATTGGTCAACTCTATGGCTATGAGCGCATCGATGACCCAGCCTTTGAGGATACCAGGCTCTTTGCCCGCAGTGTCGGGGAAGACACGGACATCGTCAAAAAGGAAATGTATACCTTTAAAGACAGGGGAGGTAGCCTGCTCACCCTGAGACCGGAGGGCACAGCGCCAGTATGCCGAGCCTATCTGGAACACGGGCTACATAATCTGCCACAGCCGGTAAAGTTGTATTATATTGCTTCTATCTTTAGATATGAAAGGCCTCAGGCAGGAAGATACCGGCAACACTATCAGTTTGGCTATGAGGCTATCGGCGATGATGACCCTGCCCTTGACGGGGAAGTCATTGATATGGCATGGCAATTCTTTTTGTCGGTGAACCTTCGCCACCTATCACTCCAGCTAAATAGCATCGGTTGCAAAAAGTGCCGACCAGGGTATATAGCTGCCCTGAAGGATTATTATGCCGACCACACCCACCAGCTATGCTCCGACTGCAAGACCAGGCTGAAGAGAAACCCGCTTCGCCTGCTTGATTGTAAGAAGCCATCATGCCAGCAAATAGCCGACTCTGCCCCTAGAAGTATTGACTACCTTTGCCCTGAGTGTGAGGAGCACTTCAGCCGGCTGAAGAGATACCTGGAACTACTTGACCTTCCCTTTGTAGTAAATCATCACCTGGTTCGGGGATTAGACTACTACACCAAGACGGTGTTTGAAATTCAGCCCGAGGGAGGAGGCGCCCAGAGCACCCTTGTGGGTGGTGGACGGTATGATGACCTGATTGAGGAACTGGGTGGCAAGCCCACCCCGGCTATTGGCTTCGCCGCCGGCATAGAGCGAATAATACTCAATCTAAAGAAGCAGAATGTTGCCATCCCACCCATACCCAAGCCCAAGGTTTTCATCGCCTATCTAGGTGATGATGCCAGGGATGAGGCAATAAAGCTGACGTCCACCCTGAGGCGGGGTGACATCGGGGTAATAGAAGCTGTCGGTGATAAGAGCCTGAAGGCTCAATTGAGGCAGGCTAACACCCTAGGCGTTGGTTATGCGGTGATTATTGGTGAGCAAGAGGTAAAGAGTGGCACGGTGATACTGCGGGATATGACCAGCGCCGAGCAGAGGACTATCCCCCCTAGCCAGCTAGAAGGGCTATTGAAATAACTACTGCCCCAGCTTCACCTCATAGCTAAATTGTGCTATAATAATATAAATGGCTGCCTTGTTATCATTTGAAATTGTCCCTAAGTGGGTAGCCTCTTCTTCTACGGTCGGAAGCTACTTCGGTTTCACCATCTCCACTCAGCAGCCCATGCCGCTTTCTTTCTTCCATCACAGCCAAAAAGGGGGTGAAGATTACTTATGACACAGGACACGCCTTCCACGCCTGAGCAACTAAATAATGAGTATACGGCAGAGGATATCCAGGTTCTGGAGGGGCGAGAGGCAATACGCCTGCGCCCTGGTATGTATATTGGCAGCACTGACCAGCGAGGATTACACCATCTGGTATATGAAATCACCTACAATAGCATTGATGAGGCTATGGCTGGCTGCTGCGACAAAATCTGGGTCACCCTTTGTCAGGATAATACCATCAAGGTTGAGGATAATGGGCGTGGCATTCCGGTGGACATTCACCCCGCCACCAACATGTCAGCTTTGGAAACAGTAATGACCACACTGCATGCCGGGGCAAAATTTGGTGGTCATATCTATCAGGTGTCAGGCGGGTTACACGGGGTAGGTGCCTCAGTGGTCAACGCCCTTGCCTCACGGCTCACGGTCGATGTCAGGCGTGATGGCAAGCTGTATCAACAGGAATACAGGCAAGGCATACCCTGTGGTGCGGTGGAAGAAGTTGGTGAGTCCAGTGATACCGGCACCACTATCAGTTTCCTCCCTGATGAGGAGATATTCGGTAAAGTTGAATGTGAATTTAATACCATAAGCGAGCATCTGCGAGAGCTAGCCTATCTGAACAAGGGGCTGGAAATATATATTAAGGACGAAAGGAAGGACGATGAAAAGACCTTCTACTTTGAGGGTGGAATTACCGGCTTCGTCCGCCACCTTAACCGAAACCGGGTGGTTCGCCACCGCCGACCTATCTATATCTCCAAAATGGTGGACAGCACAGTAGTGGAGGCTGCCCTTCAATATAATGATGGTTTTTCTGAGTCCACCTTTAGCTTTGCCAACTGCGTTAATACCGTGGATGGAGGCAGCCACCTTACCGGCTTTCGTTCGGCACTAACCCGAGTCCTCAATGACTATGCCCGTAAGAACAAGCTGCTCAAAGAGGACGAGCCCAACTTGATAGGGGATGATGTCAGAGAAGGTCTTACCGCCATTATCAGCGTCAAACTCGCCGTGCCTCAGTTCGAGGGACAGACTAAAGCCAAGCTGGGCAACCCTGAAGTAAAAAGTCAGGTGGAGAGTGTGGTGGGTGATGGTCTATCCCTCTACTTTGAGGAGCACCCCGACGAAGCCAAAAGAATCATAGAGAAGTGCCTCCTTGCTGCCAAGGGCAGAGAAGCCGCCCGCAAGGCTCGCGATTTAATTGTCAAGAGAGGAAGCCTGGATACAGCCACCCTGCCCGGGAAGCTGGCTGATTGCTCAGAGAAAGAGCCCTCCCACTGTGAATTATATCTAGTAGAGGGACCTTCAGCCGGTGGTTCAGCCAAGGAGGGAAGGAACCGTCGCTTCCAGGCTATCCTTCCCCTGCGAGGCAAAATCCTCAATGTGGAGAAAGCGTCACCAGATAAGATGCTGTCTCACGAGGAAATCCGCGCTATCATCACCGCCGTGGGGGCAGGCTTAGACGATGAATTTGACCTAGCAAAGCTCCGTTATCACCGGGTTATCCTGATGACCGACGCTGATGTAGATGGCTCTCACATCCGCACCCTTCTTCTCACCTTCTTCTTTCGGCACATGGTAGAGCTAATCAATAATCAGCACCTGTTCATTGCCCAGCCACCCCTTTACCGCATTAAGACCGGCAAGCTCCAGCAGTGGGTTTACTCGGAGCAGGAAAAGGAAGAGGTTCTAGCCAAGCTAAAAGAAAGCAAGAAGGTGGAGATTCAGCGCTATAAAGGCCTGGGAGAGATGAGCGCTGAGCAACTATGGGAAACCACTATGAACCCGACTACCCGCACCCTGCTTGAAGTAAATGTAGATGATGCCGCCAAAGCCGACCGCATATTCCACATCCTGATGGGCGATGAGGTCCCACCGCGCAAAGCCTTCATCCAAGCCCACGCCAAGAGCGTGAGAAATTTGGATATTTAACAGTAAACCCTGTTAAAAAAGGGCTTACTTAAAGGAAATTAGGTAAGCTGAAACAACTCTATTGAGGAGATTAAATACTTCCTCTACTGAAGCACCCGCCTCAAGTCTTTCAACAAGTTCTTCAAGTGGTTCAATCATTTTCGATTCTACCTGCTCAGCTTCCTCTACAGGCAGAGGCACCTCTTCCCAATGCCTAGCAATATCTAAAAAAATGTTCCTCATAAAGAAATAGGGCGCTGGACTAGGTGTATCCAGCGCCAAACTCTTACAGAGGCCTGCCATTTCATAGAGGTTATCGAGGTAAAAGCCTTGCTTTAATCTCTCCCGCAACCGCTGAAGATTCGACAACAGTTACCTCTCCTGAGGGCCACAGATGCAAGATACTAGTAAAATCATACCCTTTATCCTTTAATTTATCACTCCCGCCTTCATGCCGGTCAACAATCACTATCACCTTCACTACTTCGCAACCGGCTTCTTCCGCAGCTTCTATCGCTTTGATGACTGAGCCTCCCGTGGTAATAACATCGTCAACAATAACTACTCTATAGCCTTCCTGGAGATGTCCCTCGATCTTCCTTTTAGTTCCATGTTCCTTACGTTCATCCCTCACTATGAAAGAGGGAATTGGCTTTCCCTCTAGATGGCTAACTAGGGCTACTGCACTTACAATGGGGTCAGCTCCTATCGCCAGTCCACCGATAGCATCAACATCAATCTCTTTCAACTCATCAAATATTGCCTTTCCAACCCAGTATGCCCCTTCTGGCGAGAGCGTTACCTTTTTACCATCAAAGTAATGACCACTCTTCCGCCCCGAGGATAGTGTAAAATCACCCTGCAAAAAGGCCCCCACCTCATTGGCAATTTCCCTAATTTTCTCTGCACTTTCTGTATTCAATCCCAACTCCAAAATTGAAGATGTTACCATTATACAACCTCCTGTTCAGACCTGCAAACTAATTAACAATAGATAACAATTATTCATTTCCAACTACTTAATTCGCTACCTCAATATTAACATATTTGTTAGAAAAAAGCAAGGACTGTAACTCATTCTCTAGTAAAAACTTGACAAATTTGTTATCTTTATGGTAAGTTTTAGCCCTCTGGTTGGAAGGTTTCTTACTTCCTGTTAAATAGAGCGATTGCAATGAATCAACAGCAACAGACTGCTTTCGGACTTTACCTTAAGGTATTGCGAAAGCGCCGACGGCTAAAGCAAAAAAATGTAGCGAGCGAGCTTGGCATAAAGCCAGAATCACTTAGCATGATTGAACGTGGGAAGCGAAAGGCCCCGGACGAGTTATTATTACGACTTACCGAGAAGTATCAAGTCCCTTTGGAGGAGCTTCTCTTAAACAAATACTGGCCACAGCTGCCACTTCTGACTGGCATTATGAGGCCCTCTAAACTCGTAAAGGATCTTCAAAAAGAACTTCACCCCGAAGATATGCAGGAAGTCACGCGATACATTGCGTTTCTGCTCCTGAGGCGAACTACAGCTAACAAGTCTTAAAAATTGCTTATTTTTACTGGTTTCCGATATACAGCTTATGCTGTTTAATATACCCTTCTACTGGCTCAGGGACGAGGTGGTCAATAGATAGTCCCTGGGCAACCCGCTGCCTGATTTCTGAGGCATTGATATCTCTCTGCGGTTGGTCAAGCAGGATAACGCTCTGAGATAGCCCGGGGATAGCAGCTTCCAGAGAGTCGAGGTCAGGGTCTGGATACCCTACCCTGGGGACAACCAACAGGCGACACATCTTTATAAGCCGGGACGGCTCCCGCCACTGAGGGAGCTGAAT
>DAOWJM010000112.1 GCA_030640325.1 Dehalococcoidia bacterium
GACAGTGAGCGATAACGGAAAAGGCTTTGAATTACCAACCCGAGTAGAAGACCTCGCCAGCACCGGTAAGCTTGGCATTATTGGCATGTATGAACGGGCTCGGTTGCTTGGTGGCACCCTGAGGGTAAATTCAGAAGGGGGTAAGGGAACAGAAGTAGTCACTGAAATACCCTTGTAGCGAGCCCGTGTGATATAGTAGCTACCACATCAGCTATCACATCCCGGGTATCCACCGGGGCATATCCAACTTCCTAATAAAGATTGACGGCATTATAGCAATGGGTTACAATAAAAATGAATATCTAGTAGAAATTACAATTCCTCACAGAAGACGAATTCCCCACCACAACTCTAAATTATCTTGGGACTAAATTTTTTGTGAGGTTAGGAGATTTCAATGTGTCCTATAGCTGGTATCCACAGCAAGAATAATGGCGATGTTTCCAACTCAATCAACCTTATGCTTGATACCATGTGCCACAAGAAGACTGGCGAGGGCTGGCTAATTGCCAATGGCGACATGCAGAAGTGGCAAAGGGGCATCGATTCTAGAGCGGAGACAGTGTGCAGTAAGGAAGCTCTGGGGCAAATCTCGTTTGCTACAGGAGCTAAGCAGCTGGAACGCCCGTATCTTGATTACAAACGCCGATTGGCTCTGCTGTATGAAGGGAAGCTCTATAACTACAAAAAGTTGAGGTCGAGGCTCTTAGAGAATCACCAACTGGTAACTGGAACTGCAGCCGAGATAATCGTCCATTTACTGGAGAACAGATACCAAGGCAACCTGGAGGATGCATTAAGGGAGGTCCTTACCGATATAGATGGTTCTTATACCATAGCTGTAAGCGATGGAGTTCAAACTATCTTGGTTCGCGATCCGGTGGGGCAGAGACCAGCATATATTGCCGAGAACAGCAAATACACAGCCTTTGCTTCACAGAAGAAGGCATTGTGGAAAGTGGGACTGCGAAATGTAAAACCCCTACGGGCAGGAATGCTCGCTACTTTTAAGGGAGATACTATCACGGTCAGTCAAGCCATGCCGATTGGTAGTGAAGATTTTGAAATTGGAATAAAAGACTCAGATAGCGCCATAGATGAATACCGAAAGGTGCTTTATTCAGCCATAGAGAAGAGGATACCAAATACAGGCAGGGTTGGTGTTCTTGTATCTGGAGGAGTTGACAGTTGCTTGATAGCTAAACTTGTCGATGAACTTGCCGCTGAGAGGGAAATAGAGGTAATTGCTTATACGGCTGGATTGGCTAACGCTCCGGATATAGATTATGCTGAAAGCTTTGTTCATGATTTAGGATTAAGGCACAGGGTAAGGAAGCTGAGTATTGATGAAGTTGAAGCTTATATCCCAAGGGTGGTTCGAGCGATTGAAGAAAGGGATTTCATTCAGATTGAGGCTGGTATCGGGGTTTACGCTGCAGTTGAAATGGCAAGCCAAGATGGGATTAAGATTATCTTTTCCGGACAAGGACCAGACGAGCTCTGGGGCGGCTACTCTTGGTATCCTAAAGTTATCGCTGAAGAGGGTTACCAGGGCCTTCAGCAGCGGATGTGGAGTGACCTGTTGAGAGGTGATATAGAGACCTTGGACAGGGAAAATAAAATTGCCATGGCTCATGGAGTTGAAATGGTATTTCCCTACCTTGATGTGGAGGTAATTGAAGTAGCCATGAGCACATCCCCCAAGTTAAAGGTCAGTTCAAAAAATGGCGATTTAGGAAAGCTTCCCCATCGGGCACTGGCGGAAAGAGTGGGAGTACCAGAAACCTATGCCAACAGGACTAAGGATGCGACACAGCACAGCACTGGTATCCACGATATACTCGATGAAATAGCTCAAAGGAATGGTTTTACCCCCGAATTGGTGGAAGATATTGGCTATACTAGCCAGCAGATTACCAAGGAAAGGCTGGGCAGTTCCTCCCGCTATGGATACTTATTCGGTGAGGAAGAGCTATGGACAATCCCCAGCCATATACAACTTTTCCTGGATGTAACAGCATATGATAATAGTTTGTTGAATGAGCAACAAAGAGTCAAGATAGAGCAGTTTTTAAGGAAAGTCGAGCTTCACTGTAAGGACTTACTATAAAGAACTTATCCCAGTTTTGAGCGTGGGGGTGGTAGATGCGTATAGAAAAGCAAAGATATACTGAGCGCTTCGGCTCTCTAAAGATAAATGATGTGCAAAAGGTCTTAGAGCTTGATTCCGGTAGGAGAGCTGACATGCCGCTTAAGGAAGCGATAGCTGTAGACAAAATAGAAGAGGATGTTATCAAGGACTTTGAGGAGAAAATGGCTATTGTTATCCCGATTAAGGATGAGAAGCTCAAGCTCTTTGAGGGGGTTATCAGCGGCGTTCCTCATGAGTGCCTGATAATAGTAATCTCTAACAGTGGGCAAGAGCCAGTTGACAGATTCGGGATGGAAAGGGATACCCTGGAACAGTTTTGCCATTTTACTCAGAGCCAAGCTTTGATTATCCATCAAAAAGACCCGGTTCTGGCTCAGGCTTTAGCCCAAGCTGGATATACTGATTTGCTGGATGAAGATGGAAAGGCAGTAAGAGATGGCAAAAGCGAGGGGATGGTAATCGGTTTACTAGTGGCTATGCTGGCGCAAAAGGAATATGTCGGTTTTGTTGACGCTGATAATTACTTTCCCGGGGCAGTTTGGGAGTATGTAAAGTGCTATGCTGCTGGCTTCAGTATCGCACAGTCGCCATATGCCATGGTCAGGATTCTGTGGCGATACAAACCGAAGATATCAGGTGAAATCTACTTCAGAAAATGGGGGCGAGTATCAGAAACAACAAATAAGTGCCTGAATTCTTTAATTTCATCAAAAACAGGATTTGAAACCGATATCATAAAGACAGCAAATGCTGGCGAACATGCTATGAGCATCAATCTGGCGAAAATACTGCCCTTCGCTTCGGGCTACGCCGTTGAGCCGCAGGAGCTTGTCTCTCTTTGTGAGGACTACGGCGGTGTATTACCCACGGCTAATCAGAAAGTAGCCAAGCATGGCATAGAGATATTCCAGATAGAGAGCAGAAACCCTCACTTCCACGAGGAAAAGGGCATAGTGCACCTGCGAGAAATGCTGCTCCAGGGGCTTAGCACCGTTTATCACTCCCAGCTTTGTGAGGAGGAGACGAAACGAATGGTTATCAGGGAGCTAGTAGCCCAACGAGCTGCCAAGCGGGGTGAGGAGCCAGCCAAGCCCCGCATTAACCTCCCTCTTCGCAAGATGAACATCAAGAGCTTTATCGACTTTATGGCTGAGCGTATGGACTCGTATTCAGCACTAAAAGGATAGCGATGCCAAATTGTTCCACAGAGCCGAGACTGATAGCCTTTGATATGGATGGCACCCTAATTGCTGATAGGTTTATTTTCAGGTTGGCTCATAGATTTGGCTTTGAGGCAGAGCTAAAGGAGATAATATCAAGGAACATTCCAGAGTACGAGAAGACAAGAAGCATCGCCTCTCTGCTGAAAGGAATAAGGGCTAAGGAAGTCATTGATACCTTCGACCAAATCCCACTCTCACCGGGCACCCAAATGACTGCACTGGAACTTAAAAGGGAAGGGCACGTGCTCGCTATCATCAGTGACAGTTACACCATAGTTACCGAGCGGTTAAAGAAAAGGCTGGGCTTTGACTATACTGTAGCTAATAAGCTTGTTGTGAAGGGAGGGAAGATAACTGGAGAGGTAGAGATGCCGTTAAATTGGGCGAGCAACAGAATGGGGTGCCTGAAGCACTCGGTATGCAAGCTAAATGCTCTGGTCAGTCTTTCAGAAAAGACAAAAATACCACTGGAAAGAACTGTAGCTGTTGGCGACAATATTGCTGATATATGCATGCTCAGGCAAGCTGGTCTGGGGATAGCCTTCAATCCGAAAACCCGAGCTGTTGAGCAAAGCGCTGATATTACCATAAACAAACACATGTCAGGGCTTTTAACCATCGTAAGGGGGCAAAGATTACCAAAAGTGCTACCGATTTACGCTGAGTAATTAGCAAACTATACATATAGCTATTGACATTATGGGGTGAATAGTTTATCGTTCATACAAAAAGGAGGTAGACCCAATGCAAGCTTATTGTGTTAAGTGCCGTGCCAAGAGGGAAATGAAGGATGCTAAGAGCATAATCATGAAGAATGGTAGGCCGGCAACCCAGGGAGTATGCCCAGTATGTGGCACTAAGATGTTCAGAATAGGGAAGAGTTAAAATAGTAGGTATCGGGTTTCCAGGCAAGGCTGGATATTTGCATTATTGGCATATCCAGCCTTCTTGTTATCTATCACACATATTTTCACTGTATGCAGACCATTCTACTCGCCCTAATATACAACACCTGTGGCGCTGAAGATGGCACAGCTATGCTGTTCCCGGTTTCCTTCAATGGGGTCCAGAAATTGGTGCTGTCTCAAGCAGCATATCTACTGCCATGACAATTTGATATAGAGCCCTGATTGACTTGACAAAAACCAAGGTCGAGGTCTAACATTTTGGCACAGCTGCTTTGTCTGAAAAGGACCGCAGTATCGCAGAAGTCATATCTATAGTTCTATTTATCGCTGACATGCTGAGTAGAATATCTTGGCACTCATGCGCCTATAGCTATACTCCGACTTCATAAATGTCATTGAAAGGAGGATGAAGGAGATGGCTGGACCTTTGGATGGGATTAGGGTGGTGGAAATAACCATGTTTCAGCAGGGACCTGTGGCTGGGATGAGGCTGGGGGATTTAGGCGCCGAGGTAATTAAGGTGGAGCCTAAGACTGGAGACCCGGCAAGAGGAATGATGAGGATTATCGGCGCCGATACTGGTTTGAAAGGTCGAAACTATTACTTTGAAAGTAACAACCGGAATAAGAGGAGCATTGCCCTGGATTTGAACACTGAAAAGGGAAAGGGGATATTTTTAGAGCTGATTAAGCGGGCTGATGTTTTTTTGACCAATATGAGCATAGCGGCTCCTAAGAGAATGGGGATTGATTACCAGACGCTGTCGTCCATAAATCCACGTCTTATCTATGCTCAGGCTTCTGGCTGGGGACGGCAAGGTCCCGATGCCAATGAACTTTCTTTTGACTATACCGGAATAGCCAGGTCTGGAACCATGATGATGTGTGGGGAGCGGGATGGTCCACCGGGAACTCTTATACCAGGAATGGGTGATGAGATGGGCGGACTTATGAGTGCCTGGACGGTGACTGCTGCCCTATATGTCAGAGAGAAGACGGGTAAGGGGCAGCTAGTAGATACATCCTTAATGGGTAGCCTGATTGCTTTGAATGGGGTTAACTTCGCTGCTACCGGGGTTTTGGGACGGGAATTCCCGAGACTGCTTAGGGCTGAAGCCGGCAATGCGATTTATAACCACTATAAGTGTAAGGACGGTAAATGGATTGTCATTGCTCACCTTCAGCCGGATAGATACTGGCCCAATGTGTGTAAGGCAATGGGTTTGGAAGAACTGGAGCACGACCCAAGGTTCAATACTATAGAGGCTAGACATGATAATGGTAAGGAGCTTGTGCCTATCTTAGATGAGAGGTTTGCTACCAAGACAAGAGATGAATGGATGGAGATTTTCAAGAGGGGGAATGTAATCTATACCCCTATTCAATCACCTACTGAGGTGTTTAACGACCCTCAAGCCTTAGCTAATGAGTATATTGTCAAGGTTGACCACCCAGTGTGGGGCAAGATAAAGATGCTGGGTTTCCCGTGGACATTTCATGAAACCCCGGCGTCAGTCAGGCGGGAAGCGCCTGAGCTTGGTCAACATACCGAGGAGATATTATTGGAGCTAGGTTATAGCTGGGATGATATTGCCAAGTTGAAGGAGGAGGAAGTAATAATCTGAAGCCACGCCTGTTTTGATGC
>DAOWJM010000128.1 GCA_030640325.1 Dehalococcoidia bacterium
CCCAGCCTGTATCGGGTGGAATACAAGGCTGATGGTTTACTTAAAAGCATTACACCTACTGTAGCTGAGGCTAAACCCATTATTCAGCGGCGGATAGTGACCGAACTTCCTCCGCCGGTCACCAGACCGGTAGTTCCCTATATTGAGGTAGTCCACGACCGAGGGGCAGTGGAAATTCAGCGGGGTTGCACTCGTGGCTGCCGCTTCTGCCAGGCAGGGATTATATACCGCCCGGTGCGCGAGCGCCCTCAGGAAGAGGTGCTACAGGCAGTAGGGGAGCTTATTGCCAACTGCGGCTATAATGATGTGTCCCTGGTGTCGCTAAGCACCAGTGACTACTCCCACATTGAAGAGCTGGCGGCTAGCCTCTCCCAACATTATCATAACCTTGCTCTGTCACTCCCCAGCCTCCGCATTGACAGCTTTTCAGTAAGACTAATGGACTCCCTTCCCTCCCGCAGGAAAACAGGGCTTACCTTCGCCCCAGAGGCGGGAAGCGAAAGACTGCGGCGAATCATAAACAAGAGCACCCCTGAGGATGGAATCCTGGAAACTGCTGCCGCTGCCTTCGCCAGAGGCTGGACGAGCCTTAAGCTATACTTTATGGTCGGCTTACCCACTGAAACCATTGATGATATGGAGGGCATTATACAGCTAGTAGATAAAGTCCGCTCAATGGGCAGGAGGGCTAAAGGTGGAATGCCCCAGGTAAGAGTTAGCCTATCAACCTTCATACCCAAGCCACATACCCCCTTTCAATGGGTAGCCCAGGAAAGCGAGCAGCAGTTAAGCGCCAAGCATGAAGTGCTTAAGCTGGGGTTACGCCGAAAAGGAAGCAGGCTATCCTGGCAAGACCCTAAAACCAGCCTTCTTGAGGCAGCATTATCACGGGGAGATAGACGATTGGGCAAGGTTATCTATCATGCCTGGAAGCTGGGCTCAACCTTTGATGCCTGGAATGAACGCTTCAACTACCAAAATTGGCTTCGCGCCTTTGAAGAAACCGGGCTTGAACCCGGCTTCTATGCCCAGCGGGAGCGTCCTTTAGACGAGCTCCTACCCTGGGCTCATATTGATGCGGGAGTAACTTCAGCCTTCCTAAAGCGAGAATATCAGCGTGCCATAGAAGGCAAGGAGACCCCTGACTGTCGTTATGAAACCTGCAATGCCTGCGGACTGGAACGCTGGCAGCCGGATTGCCAGCAAAAGCACAAGGGGCTCAGTGGAGGCTAAGCGTTTAAGCCACCATCCACAATAATAGTATGTCCCGTGATATAACTGGAGGCATCGGAGGCTAAAAACAGAGCCGACCCAACTATATCTCCCGGCTCAGCCAGCCGACCTAGCGGTATTTCAGACTCAAGTTGCTTTAAGGTCTCAGGGTCACTCCACAACGGCTGACTGAACTTAGTCTTAACCATATAAGGGGCAATGGCATTAACCCGTATATTGTATTTGGCTAACTCCAGAGCCAGCACCCTGGTGAGCATAACCACACCTGCCTTGGCGATACAATAAGCTCCCATCTGCGGAGCCGCCTTTATGGCTGCAGTGGAGGCAATATTGATAATATTGCCCCGTTTTTGGTCAACCATTCTCTTGCCCACCGCCTGACAGCAAAGGTAATACCCCTTGAGGTCGGTATCAATAACCCTGTCCCAGCCATCTTCACGAAGCTCAAGCAAGGGTGCCATAACATTCATAGCGGCATTGTTTACCAGAATATCAATAGCGCCAAACTCATCCATCACCCTCTGGGCCAGGCTATCCACGTCAGCCTTCTGAGTGATATCAGCCTGGACAGCTAAGGAACGCCGACCAAGCTGCTGAACCTCCTCAGCCACAGCCTTAAGCTCGCCATCCTCAATCACCCGGTCACAAACAGCTATATCAGCTCCAGCCTCAGCCAAAGCTAGGGCAATGCTCTTGCCTATTCCCCTTCTGCCCCCGGTAACAATAGCTACCTTCCCTTGCAGGGGAAGGGTGGATACGCCCACTATCTTGCCTCCTTATCAAAACAAGCAATAGCTACCACCGTATCACTCGGGTCGAGCCTCATCAGCCTTACCCCCTGGGTGCTCCTACCCTGAATAGTAATGCCTTTTCTGGGGTCTTTCTCCTTCACCGGGGTCTGGATGACAATGCCATCAGCCGATATAATCATTGCCTGTTGAGATAGAGAAACCAGCTCAGAGGCAGCAATTTTATCCGTTTTTTCAATAAGCTTAAACGTCCTGACCCCGCCGCCAGCACGATGTTGCCTGTGATAGGCAGCAACCGGGGTGAGCTTACCGAAGCCTCCGGTGGTAACGGCTAATACATAGGCATCAGGATAGATAATATCCATACTGACCACTTGGTCATCAGGGGTCAGACGAATACCGCGCACCCCGCCACTGGTTCTAGAGGCAGCCCTCAAATCAGATACAGCAAACCTGATTGCCTGCCCTTCCTGAGTCACTAAAAGGACATCATCCTTCTCAGCGGCTAAACAGGCTGCCACCAACTCGTCTCCTAGCTCCAAATCCATGGCAATAAGCCCGCTACTTCGCACTGAAGCAAATTTATCCGCCGTTGTCTTTTTTATTTCACCACGGCTGGTAGCCATCAATAGATAGGAACCCGGCTTGAAATCAGCCAACGCTACCATAGCGGTAACCCTCTCTTTATCAGCAATGGAGAAAAGGTTAATCACCGCTGTCCCCTTAGCCACCCGGGAGCTATCGGCTGCGATTTCATAGCATTTAAGATGGAAGACCCTGCCCCGATTGGTGAAGAACAGCAAGTTGTCATGGGTATCAGCCACCACCAGAAGTCTTATTGCATCTGCCTCTCTGGTCACCATGCCAATGATACCCTTGCCACCGCGATGCTGCGGCCTGTAGCTACGAGAGGCTACCCTTTTAACAAACCCCCTATTACTGAGCGTCACCACCACGCTTTGATGAGGGATAAGGTCTTCCTCACGAAATTCCGTCACCTCTTCCTCACTTATCTCAGTTCGCCGTGGGTCGCCATATTGGGACTTTAGCCCACTCACCTCCTCCTTTACCAGGAGAAGTATTCTCCTCGGGTTAGCCAGAAGGTCTTCCAGATAGGCAATGGTTTTTACTAACTCGGCATATTCATCAACGAGCTTGCGCCGCTCCAGATTAGCCAGCCGACGTAGCTGCATATCAAGAATAGCCTGCGCCTGAGCCTGGGATAAACCAAAACCGCTCATAAGCTCACGGCGAGCAACCTCAGCCGTTTCCGATTTTCTGATGGTAGCAATCACCCTATTTATATGGTCTAAGGCAATCTTAAGTCCCTCCAGAATATGAGCCCTTGCCTTAGCCTGTTTCAGCTCAAACCGAGAGCGCCGAGTGATAACCTGGTGGCGGAAATCTATGTAATACTGAAGCGCTTCCTTGAGACTAATTACCCGGGGCTGACCATCAACCAGAGCCAGCATATTAACGAAGAAGGCTGACTGCATTGAGGTATATTTATATAGGTTATTGAGCACCTGCTTCGGTTGAGCCTCTCTCTTCAGCTCAATGACAATACGCATACCCTGACGGTCTGACTCATCGCGCAGCCCACTGATACCCTCAATCTTCCTGACCTTGACCAGCTCTGCTATCCTCTCCACCAGGGCAGCCTTATTGGTCTGATAAGGAAGCTCAGTAACAACTATTTGACGCCGCCCAACCCCCGGCATGTCACCCAGAAGAGCCTTAGCTCGAACTACCACCTTGCCATGCCCGGTAGCATAGGCATTCTTAATCCACTCTCCCCCCAGGATGATGCCAGCGGTGGGGAAATCAGGCCCTTTAACGAATTGGGTAAGTTCATCAACTGTGGCTTGGGGATTATCAATGAGGTATGAGATGGCATCGCACACCTCCCCTAGATTATGAGGGGGAATATTGGTAGCCATCCCCACTGCGATTCCGGCGCTGCCATTAACCAGCAGATTGGGTAATTGGGTGGGTAGAACCAAAGGCTCCTTAAGGCTATCATCAAAGTTGGGCATGAAGTCGACCGTCTCCTTATCAATATCAACCAACATCTGCTCAGAAATGGAGGCTAGGCGTGCCTCGGTATAACGCATAGCTGCCGGGGGGTCATTATCCATGCTGCCAAAATTGCCCTGCCCATCAACCAGGACATATCGCATAGAGAAATTCTGTGCCATGCGCACCATCGCCTCATAAACTGGGGCATCGCCATGAGGATGATACTTACCCAACACCTCGCCCACAATACGGGCGCTCTTCTTGTGCGGACTGGTATGATTTAACCCCAGCCCATCCATAGCATAGAGAATGCGTCGCTGTACCGGCTTTAGTCCATCACGCACATCGGGCAAGGCGCGGGAAACGATGACACTCATAGCATAATCAAGGTAAGAGCTACTCATCTCATCTTCTATATTTACCGGTTTGGTCTTTCCTAAAACCATGCTTGGTTAAAACCTCCTACTCCTGAGTATCAATCGTCTTATCCTCAATATCGGCAGGCTCCTCAGCCAATGCCTCCATATACTCCAACTCACGCCTGAGCATTTTATCGCTAAGATAAGGACGAAGGCTCTCAACCCCCTTTGACGGGAAGGAAAGCTGCCCTGCCTGACTGGGGTCCTGATATACCTCCCTAATAATGATAGTTACCTTGTCCTCCGTTGAGCTGACAATAGCGGCGGTATACCGGTTACCCCCCTCCATTAATTTAATAAGTCGCTGCCCGTGCTTGGGCTCGACCTGTCCTAGATACTCACCACGACCATTTTCCACGGTTAAACCAGGTTCGTCCATCTTCAAATATACCCTATCACCAGCCACCATTTTGGCTAGTATCTCTTGTGGTGCCATGTGATAAAGGTCAACCACGCCCGTCTTACCTCTCTCTTCAATAAAATGCTGGGGCTCAGCCTTATCAGAATCAGCCTCTGAG
>DAOWJM010000004.1 GCA_030640325.1 Dehalococcoidia bacterium
GGAGACCTGACTTGATAGGGAAGTCTATTATTTTACCAGAGGGGTCAGTCATCAACCCACGCATACCTGCCATCTGTCTGATCTGGGAAATATTCCCCTTTGCCCCTGATGTTGCCATCATGTAAATGCCACCATAGCGGTCAAGAGTCTGGGAGATGATATCAGTAATCTTATCGGTAGTTTCCATCCATACCCCTATGGTGTTATTATACTTTTCGTCCTCGGTGATTAAGCCACGGTTATACTGGTTTTCAATAATGGCAACCCTCTCCCCAGCCTCTTCTAGTAGCTTTGGCTTGCTCTGGGGAACTTGAATATCGCCCATAGCAATGGTAGTTCCCGATCTGGTGGCATAGTGGAAGCCCAGCTGTTTGATGTTGTCCACTACTTCAGCGGTATCCTCGTTACTTAGCAGCTTATAGCAATCGGTTACTATTTGCTTTAAGCTTGACTTATCAATTGCTTTATTGTAGAAGCCTAACTCAGGGGGCAAAACATCGTTGAAGATGATACGCCCCACGCTAGTCTTAATCCTCTGCCCGTTTTCTTGTTGCCTTCTGACCTCAATCTCGGCTCTGAGGTCAATATGTCCCAGTTCATAGGTGAGCTTTGCCTCTTCAAAACTACCGAAGATTGTGCCCTCACCTTTGGCTCCGGGTATGATAGTAGTCAGGTAATAGCAGCCAAGGACCATGTCCAAGGTTGGTGTTACTATTGGCTCACCAGAGCTTGGCAGCAGCATATTGTGGGTGCTGAGCATGATTTCCCTGGCTCCCTTAACCGCAGCTTTAGAAAGGGGAACATGAATTGCCATCTGGTCACCATCAAAATCAGCATTGAAAGCAGCACATACTAGGGGATGTATCTGGATGGCACTACCATTGATGAGCACTGGCTCAAAGGCCTGAATGCTAAGCCGGTGCAGGGTGGGAGCACGGTTAAGCAACACCGGCTGCTCCTTGACAACCTCCTCAAGTATGTCATATACCTCTGGCTTATTTCTCTCCACCAGCCGGCGGGCACTCTTAATGTTGTGGGTAAGCCCTTGCTCCATCAGACGGCGCATAATAAAGGGCTTAAATAGCTCCACAGCCATCCGTCTTGGTAGTCCACATTGGTGAAGCTTAAGCTCTGGACCAACAACGATAACCGAGCGTCCACTATAGTCAACCCGCTTGCCCAGTAAATTCTGGCGAAAGCGCCCTTGTTTGCCCCGGAGCATGTCTGAGAGTGACTTCAATTTATGATTACCGCTAACTGAGATAGCTCGTCCTCTCCTTCCATTATCGATAAGGGAATCGACCGCTTCCTGGAGCATTCTTTTCTCGTTCCGGATGATAACCCCTGGTGCCTCTATTTCCAGTAGGTGACGCAACCGATTATTGCGGTTAATGACCCGCCGATAGAGGTCATTAAGGTCACTGGTAGCGAATCTACCTCCGTCTAGCTGAACCATAGGTCGAAGGTCGGGAGGTAGGACAGGCAGCACGGTTATAATCATCCACTCTGGCTTATTGCCACTGCGGCGAAAAGCCTCCACTACCTGTAGCTGCTTAGCAGCCTTTCTGCGGCGTTGACTCGAAGCGGAGCGGGTTTCTTGGAGTAGCTCATTACGCATTTCATTAAGGTTGACGTCCTTAAGTAACTGCAGAATAGCCTCAGCTCCCATCTCGGCGCTGAAAACTTGACCATATTTTTGTTTGAGCTCAAGATATTGATTCTCGGTGAGCAGGGCACATTTCCGCAGATCCTTTAGCTGTTCCACATCGGCAGAAAGCTTCTCCTCAAGCTGCAGTTTTTCCGAGGAAAAACTGCGCCGGAGTTGGTTTACCTCATCTACTGTTGCTCCCTCCTGCTCCTTCTCTGCAATTTTAGCCTCCAGCGCGCTTTGGCGCTCAGCTATTTGCTGTAAGCTGTTCTCCTCCAGTTGCTCGATTGCTTTCTGGCGCGCCTCCTCGTCTATGGAGGCGATGATATAATGTGAGAAGTATAGGACACGCTCCAAGCTCCGCGGTGATAGGTCAAGTAGTAATCCCAATCGGCTGGGTATCCCCTTGGCAAACCAGATATGACTCACCGGGCATGCCAGCTCAATATGCCCCATGCGCTCCCGGCGCACCTTAGCTCGGGCTACCTCAACACCACACTTATCGCAGATAACCCCCTTGTAGCGTATCCTTTTATACTTACCACAATAACATTCGAAGTCCTTAGTGGGACCAAAGATTCTCTCACAGAAAAGCCCATCTCTTTCTGGCTTCAGGGTGCGGTAGTTAACCGTCTCTGGCTTGGTTACCTCGCCATATGACCAGCTCCTAATCTGCTCCGGTGAAGCCAGTGAGATACGAATAGCATCAAAATCGTTAACTTCAAGCATTTTCTTCCTTTTCTACCTCTTGCTCAGTTGAACTCTTGGCAGTTTCAAGCTCTGCCTCTAGTTTGGGGGCTTTGGTAACTTCCTCGGCAAAGGTCGCCTTTTCCTCTCGCTGAGTTGAATTCTCGACAGCTTCAAGCTCTGTTTCCAGTTCTGGGACTTCTCTAGCCTCCTCGGCTAATGTTGCCTTTTCCTCTTCATTAATCACCTCAATGGCAAGCCCCAGGCTTTGCAGTTCCTTAACCAAAACCTTGAATGATTCTGGCACCCCGGGTTGGAGAATATCCTCATTCTTAACTATAGCCTCATAGGTTTTGGCTCGACCGGTCACATCGTCTGACTTAATGGTCAGGATTTCTTGAAGGTTATGGGCAGCGCCATAGGCTTCTAGTGCCCATACCTCCATCTCACCAAAGCGTTGACCACCGAATTGAGCCTTACCGCCTAAAGGCTGTTGGGTAATCAAGGAGTAGGGTCCTGTGGAGCGGGCGTGAACCTTATCCTCAACTAGGTGGATTAGCTTCATCATATAGATGTTCCCCACCGTTACCGGCTGGTCAAAGGGCTGAGCAGTTCGTCCGTCGCGGAGCACAACCTTGCCCATGATAGGTGGGGGGAGGTTCCGTTCAGTTTTTACCCTCTCCACTGCTTGCTCTAGTTGCTGTTGGTCAAGGTCTCGGCTTGCTATGCCTAGGTCTTCAAGCCACAAGCGTAGGCAAACATCCTTCGCCTCCCCCGGGCAGTCATCACTGAATACCCTATCCCCATTGTAGCCATGACTTTCAAGCCACTCCTTAGCCTGCTCCAATTGCAGGGTGGGGCTGTCATTAGAGGGGTTAAGGTCAACCGCTCCAGTTCTTTGAGCTATCCAGGCTCTGGCCAGAGCATCCTCAATTGCAGCGTCACTGGCACCATCAAAAACAGGGGTGAGCACCTTGAACCCCAGCATCTGGGCAGCCCATCCCAGGTGGGTTTCCAGAACTTGACCCAGATTCATCCGTGATGGGACACCTATGGGGTTGAGGATAATATCTACTGGTGTACCATCGGGAAGGAAGGGCATATCCTCAGCGGGCGCTATGAGGGAGATGACTCCCTTATTGCCATGCCGCCCAGCTAACTTATCCCCTACAGAAATTCTTCGCTTCTGGGCAATCCAGACCTGAACCCATTCATTGACCCCAGCAGGCAGGTCATCACCACTAGCACGAGAGAAGACCCTCACATTAATCACCTTGCCCCACTCACCGTGAGGCACGCGTAGGGAGGTATCCTTCACCTCTCGGGCTTTCTCACCAAAGATAGCCCGAAGCAGTTTCTCCTCAGCAGATAGCTCGGTCTCCCCCTTGGGGGTAATCTTACCCACTAATATATCGTCCGGACCCACCTCGGCACCAATCCGAACAATGCCAGTTTCATCAAGCTCGCGTAGACTTTCCTCACCTACATTGGGTATATCCCTGGTTATCTCTTCAGGTCCTAACTTGGTATCCCGTGCCTCTACCTCATGCTTCTCAATGTGAATGGAGGTGAACTTATCCTGCTCCACCAGGCGGTTACTAATGATAATAGCATCCTCAAAGTTATAGCCTTCCCAGCTCATAAAGGCACAGGTCACATTCTGTCCCAGAGCCAACTCCCCATATTCGGTAGATGAGCTATCGGCTAGAACCTGCCCCGGCTCCACACGGTTGCCCTTGCTTACTATAGGCTGCTGGCTGATACACGTCCCCTGGTTGGTGCGCACAAATTTCATCAATGGGTATATGTCCTTATCGCCGTTATCCTTGGTAACCACAATCTGTGAGCTGGTAACCGAGGTAACTACCCCTGCATTTTGGGCAAAGATGACCTGCCCGCTGTGCTTGGCGACTTCTATTTCCATACCTGTAGCCACCACAGGTGCCTCAGGGCGAAGCAGTGGCACCGCTTGCCGCTGCATATTAGACCCCATCAGGGCACGATTAGCATCATTATGCTCAAGGAAGGGTATCAGTGCTGTGGCAACACTAACTATCTGTTTGGGTGATACGTCCATGAACTCTATTCTGTCACGCGCTTCCAGTAGATAGCGGTCACCTAATCTGGCCTCAACCCTTTCTTCTACAAATTGGTTCCTCTCGTCGAGCCGGGCATTAGCCTGGGCAATAACATATTCATCCTCTTTATCTGCTGTCATATAGATGACCTCATCAGAGACAAAGGGCACTACCTTTATCCTTCTGGGAGGTAGCTGAGATAGCTTGGTGGCGAGCTTGTGGGTAATGGTAGCCCTGGCTTTTACTATGGTTTTGCCCTTGTCGCCAGGCACTGCCCCCTGGGTTGTCCTGCCCACCAGCTCGTCATAGGTATTGTTCACCTCAGCAATAACCTTGCGGTATGGTGTCTCAATGAAGCCATATTGGTTAATCCGTCCATAGGTAGCTAGAGAGCCGATAAGACCAATGTTAGGTCCCTCCGGTGTCTCAATGGGGCAGATTCTACCGTAGTGGGAGAAGTGGACATCGCGGACCTCAAACCCAGCCCGCTCTCGCGATAGCCCCCCCGGTCCCATTGCCGATAGCCGGCGCTTATGGGTTAGCTCAGCCAATGGATTGGTTTGGTCCATAAATTGTGATAGCTGTGAACCACCGAAGAACTCCCTGACCGCTGCCACTACCGGGCGAATGTTGACCAGAACACTGGGGGTAACTACATCAGCACTAATAATACTCATCCGCTCCCTAACCACTCGCTGTAGGCGCAGTAACCCAATGCGAAACTGGTTTTGAACTAGCTCACCAACGGTGCGTACTCGCCGATTTCCCAGATGGTCAATATCATCGGGGATATCGTTCCCATTATTAATCATAATAATGTGTCTTACTATCTCTACAATATCTTCCTTGGTTAGAGCCCGTTTGCTTTCCGAAATATCAAGCCGTAATCGCTTATTAAGCTTATAGCGACCTACCTCTCCCAGGTCATAGCGCAGGGGGTCAAAGAACAGATTCTTTATTAGTTTTCTGGCATTTTCAATATTAGGTGGGTCCCCGGGGCGCAACTTTCTATAGATATCAAGCAAAGCCTCAGGCTCATCCTTGACCAAAGGCTCGCGCTCCATAGTTGACCTGATAAATTGGTGCTCTGTGGAGTTATCCTCCCCGGAGAATAGCGTCAGCAGTTGCTCCTCACTACTATAACCGATAGCCCGCATCAGTGTGGTGATGGGAATCTTGCGTTTGCCGTTTATCTTAGCTGAGATTACATCCCGATTGCTGGTCTCAAACTCTAGCCAAGCCCCGCGGGCGGGGATTAGCTTAGCATGGCACAATTCACGACCACTAGTGGCATCTTCTTCAAGGGTGAAATAGACACCTGGAGAACGGAGTAACTGGCTTACTGTTACTCGTTCGGCACCACTGGTAATAAAGGTGCCTTTAGCTGTCATCAGTGGAATGTCACCGAAAAATAGGTCTTGTTCCTTGATTTCCCCTGTTTCCTTAACCAGCAATTGTGTCCTGACATAGAGAGGGGCTGAGTAGGTCAGGTCTCTTTGGCGGCACTCCTGCTCGGTGTGATGGGGCTCGCGGAATTCATAGTCTATGAAGCTAAGCGCCAGTCTGTTGCCAGTGAAGTCCTCAATAGGAGATATCTCCTCCAGCAACTGCCTTAGCCCCTTTTCCTGAAACCAGCGGAATGAATCTGTTTGAACCTTAATCAGATTCGGTACCTCTAATATCTGGGGCAACCTGGCGTAAGATTTCCTGGGGACAGGAGGCACTTTCTGTTCAATGTTTGTTGGCAACATAAAAATCGTCTCTTGCTCTACTCATAAAAACAAGTGGGTAAAATTTTGCACCAATGTAGCACTAATCCAAAATCAAACCTGTGGTTAATGAAAATGAAGGGGTATAATAGGGTGAAAATTGGAGTGGCATAATTACAACCCTATATGATACCACTATTTTTAATTTTTGTCAATACCCTTTTGAACTATTTTTGATTAAAAAGGTTTAATTACCCAATTCATGAGTGTAGTGGGATGAGGCAAATGAAGCGAAGCACCTCGCTACCGGTATTGACAAAGCAATGTTGCTCATTGGGGGCAATAAAGATAACACTATCTTTGCCTATCGGGGTTTCTCCCTGTTCACCTACCACCACCCCTTGACCGGAAAGGATGAATACCTCATGTTCCCACCAGTGGGAATGAGAAGGGGTGGAGCTACCCGGCTCAACCTCAAAGACCCTCATACAGAAATGTGGAGCCCCGTCTTCAGCGGTAATAACCTCACGCTTAATTACTCCGGGCACTTCCTCAGATGGCTTGGTATCAACATAATTACTTACTTTCATGGCTATACATCTCCTCAATATAGCAATGGGCTTATCGGCAGTAAGCCAAATTGGTAGTGGGGAAGGGGGGATTTGAACCCCCACGCCTTGCGGCACATGATCCTAAGTCATGCTCGTCTGCCAATTCCGACACTCCCCCATATGGCAAGTTGTTTAATATTTTAGCATATTGCTTAACACTATTGTAGCTTCTTGACACCCATTACTTATGGGCATATCATGATACTGCTGAGGCAGAAGATATGTGGA
>DAOWJM010000014.1 GCA_030640325.1 Dehalococcoidia bacterium
CGGTTCAAACGGTCGCTGCCGCCGGTAAGCAGGCTGGTGCCGAACTTAGCCACTATTCGGTGATAGGGCAAAACAGATTTATTCATCTACAGCCAACCAAAATAAATTAGCTCCATTATAGCAACAACTTGCTCACCTGCCTGTTACTTAAGCAGGCGAAAGCTATTAAGGGCGGTGTCAAAAGTAGACTTATAGGAATCAAAGGACTCTTGGGGACAATAAAAACCTAATATCCACCCTGTCCCATTCGCTACCAAGTATACTTTCACCGATGTATAGGTGGTTGGGACAACAGTCTCGGTGTAAGTATGCTTTATTGCTGGTATACCATTTATAGTTAATTCCTCGGTAGAGATAGGAACATAATCTTCAGTAATATCGGGCAAAGCGCCCATCTGCAACTCAGAGAAACTCTCCAGGCTATATCCTGATGCCTCATACTTTGCCACCAGGATGCCCACCGGATTAAGGCCGAACTTTTTTGACCAAATAGCAACTTTAATTTCTGGACGTTCCTCAGTATATTCAATGTCCCAACCTTGAAGATAATCAATGGAAAATCCATCGGCTTCATCGGTATATGTCAGAAACTGAGCTGGTTCCGATGGCCCACAGCTCACGCCGATGCCGCTCGAAGTTATGACTGGAACTAAGGTAGCAATAGTTAAAATAACCTTTTTACTCATGGCTCTACCCCTGTTAAGTTTAACATTTTCATTATATCATAGCTAGACTGTTTTGTGGGAGAAAGCTTGAGAGCCTTAGAGCATATCTGAGCTTGTTGCCCCACTACTGGTGTGCTAAAATTTGCTGGAGGGCTAGACCGTTTCGGCTAGCCCTAGGGGTGTTTGGAGAGGATGAGATTGAAGCTAACCCAATTACTGCATCTCATTGAAGAGATGCCTGCCTACCGCCAGCTTGTAGAAGAGCTTAAACAACAAAATGGCAACACCAAGGCAGTAGTGCTAGAAGCTGCCAAGCCCTACCTCATAGCTGCCCTATACCAATCTCTGCGACTGCCTATGGTGGTAGTTACAGCACAACCAGAAAAATGCAGGAAGCTCTATGAACAACTCTTGACCTGGAGCGACTCCAGCCAGGTAAAGCTCTTCCCCGAGCCTGATGCCCTCCCCTACGAGCGCATTGCCTCAGATGCCTCCACCGAGCTAGAAAGGGTGCAGGTGCTATCGGCTCTAGCCGACATAAATGGGAAGACAACTGCACCCCTGGTGGTTACCTCCGCCCCAGCCTTGATGCAGAAGACAACGCCCCATAGCGATTTCACCTCCGCCTGCCACACTGTAAAACTGGGAATGAATATTGAGCCATTTCACCTGCTAAGACAATGGGAGGCTATGGGCTACAGGATGGAAAACATGGTGGAAATGCCGGGAACCATAGGTCATCGCGGCGGCATTATCGACATCTACCCCCCCACCAGCGACCTGCCAGTCAGGCTTGAGTTCCTGGGTAACACCATTGAAAGCATCCGACTCTTTGACCCGGCAAGTCAGCGCTCACTAACTTCAGCGTCATCCATAGCTATTGGTCCAGCCACAGAGCTGCTGACCCCACTGCTGAGCAGCAAATTTGAGCTGGAGCAAGTGGTCAACAGCATTAACCTATCTGGTTGCACTGCTGAGATGCGCCAGCAGTTCCAGCAGGAGCTGGCTATGCTGCTGGATAAACAAAGACCGCGCAACATGCAGTTTTATGCCCCACTGTTTAATACAGATAGCATCTTGAACTTCTTGCCCCCAGCTTGCCTCTTAGTGCTCGATGAGCCTATAAACATTCAACAAGCGATGGATGACCTGGAGGCTCAAGGCAGCCAGTTGCGCACCGAGAAACTGGAGCGAGGGGAGCTACCACCCGGTTTCCCCAGACCATACTTCACCTGGAAAGAGCTAGAGCCGGGAATAAGAGAAAAGCCGTGCCTGAGGCTCACTGCCTGGGGTATTGGCGAGGACGAACGACCATACCAGCTAAATTTCACTGTCGCCCCCAACTATGCAGGACAGCTAGCGGTGTTCATCAAAAAGATGAAGCAGTGGCTAAATCAGAAACAACGGCTGATAATCGTCAGCCACCAAGCCAGCCGACTCTCCGAGCTAATGGGTCAAGAGGATATTATCGCTTCGCCCATTACCGAGATAGAGCAAATACCCCCACCCGGCTCGCTAACCCTGGTCCAGGGGTTACTGGCTGAGGGCTGGGCGATGAATAATGAAACCCACCTGTTCACCGATGCTGAAATCTTCGGCTTCATTAAGCAACGGCGGTTAGTCAAAAGAAGACCAGTGCCCCACCACAAGTTTCTCATTGACTTAGTTCCGGGCGACTATGTGGTGCATGTTGAGCACGGGATTGCCAAGTTTGCTGGCGTCGCTAAAATGAGCACCGAGGACAGCGAAAAGGAATACCTGGTGTTACAATATGCCGCCGGCGATACGCTCTATGTCCCCACCGACCAGATAGACCGGGTCAACCGCTATATAGGAGGCGGTGAACAGCCACCAGCGCTGAACCGACTGGGCACTCAGGAATGGACACGAACCAAGCAACGGGTCAGGGAATCGGTGGAAGACGTTGCCCAAGAGCTACTAGCCCTTTATGCCGCCCGAGAGGTCATCCCCGGCTTCGCCTTTTCCCGTGATACAGTATGGCAGCAGGAGCTGGAGGCTTCCTTCCCCTATGTTGAGACCCCAGACCAGATAGAGGTTCAGGAACAGTTAAAAGAGGATATGGAAAAAGCCAAACCTATGGACAGGCTGGTCTGTGGAGATGTGGGCTATGGCAAGACCGAGGTAGCCATTCGAGCCACTTTCAAGGCAGTGATGGACAACAAACAAGTGGCGGTGCTGGTGCCGACCACCGTGCTTGCCCAACAGCACTTCGCCACCTTCAGCCAGAGGCTAGACGCCTTCCCGGTAAGAATTGAGGTTTTGAGCCGATTTAAGACGCCGAGAGAGCAGCAGGCTATCCTTGATGGATTAGCCAACGGCAGTGTGGACATCTGCATTGGAACCCACCGATTACTACAAAAGGATGTAGTATTCAAAAATATGGGGCTGTTAATCATTGATGAAGAGCAGCGCTTCGGCGTCGCCCACAAGGAACACCTCAAGAAACTGAGGCAGGAGGTAGATGTCCTCACCCTGAGCGCCACCCCCATCCCCCGCACCCTCCACATGTCGCTGGTGGGGGTAAGGGACATGAGCACCATGGAGACCCCACCCGAGCAACGCCTCCCCATCAAGACCTATGTCGCCCAGTACGACGAGCGGCTAATCAGGGAGGCTATCCTCAGAGAGCTGGAACGCAACGGGCAGGTCTTCTTTGTCCATAATCGGGTGCAGAGCATAGCCTTTATCGCCGGCAAACTTCAGTCCCTAATACCTGAGGCTAAGCTCGCTATCGCCCACGGTCAGATGCCGGAGGCAGAGCTGGAGAGGGTGATGGCTGACTTTGCCCGAGGCAAGAGCGATATCCTGGTATGCACCACCATCATTGAATCAGGACTGGATATACCCAATGTCAATACCCTGATTGTCCATAAGGCGGATAAGTTTGGTCTGACCCAACTATATCAACTGCGGGGTCGGGTGGGGCGTGGCGCCAACCTTGCCCATGCCTACTTCCTGTTTGACAAGGGGAAACACCTGACCCCAACCGCTGAGAAACGGCTAAAGACCATATTTGAAGCCACCGAGTTGGGGGCGGGCTTTGGCATTGCCATGAAAGACCTGGAAATCAGGGGGGCGGGGACTCTGCTGGGGGTAAGGCAGAGCGGGTTTATCAGCGTTGTTGGCTTCAGCCTTTACTGTCGGCTGCTGGCAGAGGCGGTAGAGGGGCAAAAGGCAAGACAGGCTGGCGTTCCGGAGAAAGCAATGAAGCCATCGCGCCTGCCACCGCCCACCCTAGACCTGCCACTGGCAGCCTTTATCCCTGAGGAATATGTAGCTGATGTTGAGACCAGGCTGAGCCTCTACCAGAGCCTGGCGAAGCTGGACAGGGTTGAGCAGGTGGAGGCTCTGTCTCAGGAATTCAGCGACAGGTTTGGCGCTCCACCGCCGGAAGCTAGAAACCTGCTGTACGCCCTCAGAATCAAAATTCTAGCGTCTAAAGCCAGTATTGAGTCCATTACTACCGAGGGCGGTCAGATTGTGCTCAGGCTATTTGAGGGGATGCAGTTCACCCCCCAGCAACGAGAAACCAGCTTCCCCGATGGCGTCAAGATGGGCGTTAGGCAGATAAGTCTGAGCTACAAGAGAATGAAGGGGTGGCGGGAAACATTGGGGGGTATATTAAATAAGATAGGGTGATATAATAGGGGTAGAAGGATGTCCGACGAGAATATCTTTTCGGCACTGGCGAAATATAATTCAGCAAGGGATGAGAATTACCTTACGGA
>DAOWJM010000144.1 GCA_030640325.1 Dehalococcoidia bacterium
GAATTTGAAAGAATACAGGAAATAGAAGCGCTGAAAGCCAAATTCAAAAAGCAATCTCCAGACTGAGGCTCAGAATTTGCCTTTTAATTTCTCGTAGGTCTCAGCCAGGGCTTCAGGCACTACCCTCACATCAGATACTACCGGCATAAAGTTGGTATCACCCTGCCACCGCGGCACAATATGAGTATGAAAATGGTCATCTATGCCAGCTCCAGCTATCTTTCCTATATTTATGCCTATATTAAAGCCGCCGGGGTTGAATACCTGCCTCAGAACCTTGAGGCTTCGGCCGACTATTTCAAAGTGCTCATGAAGCTCTTCATTGGTTAGCTCTTCTAGATTAGCTACATGGCGGTAGGGGGCTATCATCAGGTGACCTGGGTTATAGGGATAGCTATTCAGCATGACGAAGTTTTTTCCACCCCGGTGCAGGATGTAGTTTTGAGCATCACTATTTTGCCTGGGTTTTTCACATAGAATGCATCCTTCCACTTTCTCCATCTGGATATACTTTATCCGCCACGGTGCCCAAATTTGCTCCATTTCATTCTCCTTATCAACCGATTAGTGCTATTTTAGTCGGCGAGCCCTCCGCCGTCAAAGGGGGTGAGGTAGATAAATAATCCCGTATGAACTGATTGTAAAAAACAAAGCTATAGTCTATAGTTATATGGCTATGGCAGACACCATAACCTTTCTGGGAACAGCTGGTGCCAGGTTTGTGGTGATTAGCCAGATTCTGGCTTCAGGTGGCTTGTGGCTGAGCCTGAGTGGCACAGAAATACTTGTTGACCCCGGCCCGGGGTGTATAGTTCAGTCCACCAAGAGGAAGCTTAAAGCCGATAAGCTCAGCGCTATCATCCTATCGCATCGCCATCTTGACCACTCGGCGGATGTCAATATTATGATTGAGGCGATGACTCAGGGTGGATTCAAGCGGCATGGCTGGCTCTTTGCCCCGGGTGATGCCCTGGAGACCGAGCCGGTGGTCTTTTCCTACCTAAAAGACTACCTTGAGGGAATCGAGGTTTTGCAGGAAGGCAAGTCCTACTCCATAGGCAATATCTCCTTTAATACTCCAATTCGCCACATACACCCGGTAGAGACCTATGGCATAATCTTTAAAACCGCCGAGCATACCTTCTCCTATATCGCTGATAGCCGCTATTTTGATGGCTTATGTCAAAATTATGGCGGTGAGCTACTGATTATTAATGTAGTCTTCCTGGAGCCAGGTCGCCCTATTGACCACTTATCGGTGCCAGATGCCGAGCATATTATTATGGAATTGAAGCCCAAGGTAGCCATTTTGACCCATTTTGGCATGACCATGTGGCGGGCAAAGCCCTGGGAGGTAGCCCAGAGGCTATCTCAGCAGACCGGGGTCAGGGTAATGGCAGCCCAGGACGGCATGAAGTTCGACCTATCGCAGTTGGCTAATACCTAAAATTAGCTCTGTTCTAGTAAAGGAGGGAAGTTCATGGATGAAAACACTGAGTGTGCCAAGTGCACCAAGGTAGTGTGCAACAGCAAGGCATTTCTTGAAGGGCCATCAAACTGCCCGACAAAGACTCGAAGACAGGTTATCCAACAGGCGGTGACTGAATATGATGACCCAGAGACCAAGGAATTTGCCCGACAAGCGTCCATTCAGGAATTTGAGTGTTATATGCACCTGCCAGAAGGCTTGACTCCACGTTACCCGAGGGTGGAGGAGGTGGCACAATTCGCTAAGAAGATGGGCTATAAAAAGCTAGGCATTGCCTTTTGTGGTGGTTTAATGGATGAGGCTAAAACACTGACTACGATTTTAGAAAATAGAGGCTTTGAAGTCGTTTCCGTCTGCTGCAAGGCAGGAGCCATACCAAAGGAAAGGATTGGTATTACAGAGGAGCAGAAGATAGAAGGCCCAGGCTCCTTTGAAGCAATGTGCAGCCCCATAACCCAAGCTGAAATTTTGAATAGTGAGGGGACAGAGCTCAACATAGCTGTAGGACTTTGTGTTGGTCATGACTCGCTATTTTTCAAGTATGCTAAAGCCCCAACCACTGTTCTGGTAGCTAAGGACAGGGTCTTCGGTCATAACCCAGCGGCAGCTCTATATCTATCTGGCTCTTATTATCGCAAGCTGCTACGTAAGGAATCTCTTGGCTAATAGAGCTGATAAGAATGAGGGGGGAACAAATTGACCTACCCCAGCAATATATTACATCAGGTCACCAAACCAGCTCGCTATACCGGTGGCGAGTGGAATAGCATTATAAAGGACTGGGACAAAACCAATATCAAGTTTGCCCTCTGCTACCCCGATTTATATGAAATAGGCATGTCCAATATGGCTTTGCCCATCCTCTATGACCTGCTCAATAGCCAGTCCGATGTTCTCGCCGAAAGGGTTTATGCCCCCTGGACAGATATGGAAGCAGCCATGCGGACTGCTGGTATTCCCCTGCTCAGCCTGGAATCCAAGCACCAGCTAAAAGACTTTGATATCATTGGTTTCTCCCTGGACTATGAACTTACCTATACCAATGTATTGAACATCCTTGACCTGGGGCAAATACCAGTCCTAGCCTCGGAAAGAAACGATTCCCATCCTATAGTAATAGCCGGTGGTAGCTGTTGTCTCAACCCCGAGCCTATGTCAGACTTTATTGACTTCTTTGTAATCGGAGAGGGCGAAGAGGTATTGCTTGAGCTAGTTGAAAGCTTCCGGGATTGGAAGGGCAGGGCAGCTTCCAAAAAAGAGCTTCTGCGCCAAGTAGCCGCCATCCCCGGCATCTATGTGCCCAGCCTATATCAGGTGGAATACCAGGCTGATGGTTCGGTTAAAAGCATTACCCCTACTGCGGCTGAGGCCAAACCCATTATTCAGCGGCGGCTCGTGACCAAGCTCCCTCCCCCGGTCACCAGACCGGTAGTTCCCTATATTGAGGTAGTCCACGACCGAGGAGCAGTGGAGATTCAGCGGGGTTGCACCCGTGGCTGCCGCTTTTGCCAGGCAGGGATTATCTACCGCCCGGTGCGCCAGCGCCCTCAACAAGAGGTGCTACAGGCAGTAGGGGAGCTTATTGCCAACTGTGGCTATAATGTTGTGTCCCTAGTCTCGCTAAGCACCAGTGACTACCCCCACATTGAGGAGCTGGTGGCTAGCCTGGTCCGTAATTATGATAACCTTGCTCTATCCCTCCCCAGCCTCCGCATTGATAGCTTTTCAGTAAGATTGATGGAATCCCTTCCCTCTCGCAGGAAAACAGGGCTTACCTTCGCCCCAGAGGCAGGAAGCGAAAGACTGCGCCGAATCATCAATAAGAGCACCCCTGAGGATGAAATCCTGGAAACCGCTGCTGCTGCCTTCGCCAGAGGCTGGACAAGCCTTAAGCTATATTTTATGCTCGGCTTACCCACCGAAACCATGGATGATATTGAGGGAATTGTCCAGCTAGTAGCTAAAATCCGCTCATCGGGCAGGAGGACTAAAGGTGGAATGCCCCAGGTAAGAGTTAGCCTGTCAACCTTTATCCCCAAGCCACATACCCCTTTTCAATGGGTAGCCCAGGAAAGCGAACAGCAGCTAAGCGCTAAGCATGAACTGCTTAAGCTGGGGTTACGCCGGAAGGGAAGTCGGCTATCCTGGCAAGACCCCGAAGTCAGCCTACTTGAGGCAACATTGTCGCGGGGAGATAGACGATTGGGCGAAGTTATCTATCGTGCCTGGAAGTTAGGCTCAACCTTTGATGCCTGGAATGAACGCTCCAACTATCAAAATTGGCTTCGCGCTTTTGAACAGACCGGACTTGAACCCAGCTTCTATGCCCAGCGGGAACGTCCTTTAGACGAGCTCCTACCCTGGGCTCATATTGATTCGGGAGTAACTCCAGCCTTCCTAAAACGAGAATATCAGCGAGCCATAGAAGGCAAAGAAACCCCTGACTGTCGTTATCAATCCTGTAATGCCTGTGGACTGGAACGCTGGCAACCGGATTGCCAGCAAAAGCTCCAAAATCTAAGCGCTTAAGCCACCATCCACAATGATAGTATGTCCCGTGATATAACTGGAGGCATCGGAGGCTAAAAACAGAGCCGACCCAACTATATCTCCCGGCTCAGCCAGCCGACCCAGCGGTATCTCAGACTCAAGCTGCTTTAAGGTCTCAGGGTCACCCCACAACGGCTGGCTGAACTTGGTCTTAACCATATAAGGGGCAATGGCATTAACCCGTATATTGTATTGGGCTAACTCCAGAGCCAGGACTCTGGTGAGCATAACCACACCCGCCTTGGCGATACAATAAGCGCCCATCTCCGCAGCCGCCTTTATCGCCGCAGTGGAGGCGATATTGATAATACTGCCCCGTTTTTGCTCAACCATTCTCTTGCCCACTGCCTGAGAGCAAAGGTAGTATCCCTTAAGGTCGGTATTGATAACCCTGTCCCAGCCATCCTCACCAAGCTCAAGCAATGGCGCCCTGATGTTCATAGCCGCACTGTTTACCAGAATATCAATGACGCCAAACTCATCCATCACCCTCTGAACCATACTATCCACATCAGCCTTCTGAGTGATGTCAGCCCTTACAGCCAAAGAACGCCGACCCAGCCGCTGAACTTCCTCAGCTACCGCCTCAAGCTCACCGTCATCAACCACCCGGTCACAAATAGCTATATCAGCCCCAGCCTCAGCCAAAGCCAGAGCAATAGCCTCACCTATTCCCCTTCTACCCCCGGTGACAATAGCTACCTTCCCTTGCAAAGGGAAAGAGGTTGCGCCCACTATCTAGCCTCCGTATCAAAACAAGCAATAGCCACCACCCTATCACCGGGGTCGAGCTTCATCAGCCTTACCCCCTGGGTGCTCCTACCCTGAATGGTGATGCCCTTTCTGGGGTCTTTCTCCTTCACCGGGGTCTGGATGACAATGCCCTCAGCCGATATAATCATTGCCTGCTGAGATAGAGAGACCACCGTGGCAGCAGCAATTTTATCCGTTTTTTCAATAAGCTTAAACGTCCTGACCCCACCACCAGCACGATGTTGCCTGTGATAGGCGTCAACCGGGGTGAGCTTACCGAAGCCTCTTGCAGTTACGGTTAAAACATAGGCACCTGGATAGACAATATCCATGCTGACTACCTGGTCATCAGGGCTTAAACGGATACCACGCACCCCGCCGCTGGTTCTGGAGGCAGCCCTTAACCCAGATACAGCAACCCTGATGGACTGTCCTTCTTGAGTCACTAAAAGGGCATCGTCCTTGTCAGTGGCCAAGCGGGCCGCTACCAGTTCGTCTCCCTTTTCCAAATCCATGGCAATAAGCCCGCTACTTCGCACTGCACTAAATTTATCCACCGTTGTCTTTTTCACTTCCCCACGGCTGGTAGCCATCAGTAAATAGGCACCCGGACTGAAATCAGCTAATGCCACCATAGCGGTAACTCTCTCATCGTCAGTAACGGAGAAAAGGTTAATCACCGCCGTACCTTTAGCAACTCGGGAGCTATCGGCTGGGATTTCATAGCACTTTAGATGGAAGACCCTGCCCCGATTAGTAAAGAATAGTAAGTTGTC
>DAOWJM010000074.1 GCA_030640325.1 Dehalococcoidia bacterium
AAGCTCCTGTTTACCCATTGGGTAGACTTTTGAGGGTAGTGGTTCACCGGCAGCCCGATGCATCCAGTAGAGAACTATGATGTGGGAGAATTCATCCAGGTTATCCAAAGCCTCAGTCAGGCTGCTATTAACTACAATATCGGAAACGACATCCTCCCAGCCCTGCCCTGGTGGCTGTTCGATTCCATTTCTGACAATACCGATGGCTTTTAGGCTCATGCCAGGCATTTCGCTACCCATTGTCAATGCTTCCCACTCACCATTATAAACAGAGAGAGACTGTTTTGAAAGACAGCCTCCTTCCATTTATTAGTTATTATCCGAAGTACAGCTATTCCAGCGGAGTAAGGGTTAAGAGCTTTTTGGCAATCTTTGGGTACTTGGCTATGAAGAGCAATTCGTCCTCGACGAGAGGCGTCTGCGACGCTACATTGGCATATCTTGCCAGCTCCAAAACTTCATTGGCCTCTTCCTTACTAGCGAAAGATACCTTCATCTTCCCCATTACATGGCGGAAGCCAGATATCCCGCTGTATTGTCCGGCGATAATCTCTCTTCCGGTTTCTACAAACCTTGGTTCACCCCTCCCCAGTTCTTTAAAGCTATATAACTCGTAGTTTTCCGGGTCCTTTAATACGCCGTCGGCATGGATACCAGAGGAATGGGCAAAGGCATTGGCACCAACACCCGGCTGGTTCATCGGGATGGGTATCCCAAAGGCATAGCTGGCAAACCTGGCTATCTTCCACGCCTTATTTAATTTAACCGAGCCTCCCAACTGATATTTATCAGCGAAACCCTTTGACTTAGTCGCAGCTAGAATGACTGCTACCAGGTCAGCGTTTCCCGCCCTTTCCCCGATTCCGTTGACGGTAGTATTGATATAAGCATCCTGTCCACCATCTATAGCTCCTTTGGCGCCGGCTATAGAATTAGCAACAGCCAGCCCCAGGTCACCGTGGCAATGCTGCTCAATAGGTATGCCAACATTTTCCGCCAGTGCCCTGATAGCTTCATAGATGGTAAATGGGTTATCATAACCAAGAGTATCACAGTACCTGAGTCTATCAGCCCCGTGTTCTTTGGCGGCAAGTCCGAATTTGATTAGGAAATCTAAGCCTGTCCTTGAGGCATCTTCGGCGTTGACACCGATGCTCTCCACACCGAGAGCCCGAGCAGCATCAACCGCCTCCACCATATCACTGATGATGTCATCTCTATTCTTTCTCCCCTGGAACTTGCCATCAATCATCTGGTCTGATGTAGATATGGAGAGGTTGAGGTGTCGGATATTAGGTACCATCTTAAAAGCTGTTTCTACATCACTGGCGATGGCTCTTATCCATCCCTCCAACCGGATAGGCCGTAGGACCCCCATCGCAGCTAGCTCCAGGTTGGCTTGCAGGTAAAGAGATTCGTGCCTGGTGGTGGGGAAGCCAAACTCAGATTGGAAGACCCCCATCTCATTCAGATAAATATTTATCAAGGTTTTTTCAAGCTTGGATAAGCCAAGCTTCGCTGTCTGCACTCCATCCCGATTGGTAACATCAAGAAAATAAATCTTAGGCATCACCTTACTCCTGAGAAGCCTAATTATAGCATTTATTCATTGCCTCTGGCAAGGGTGTGTGCTCGTACCAGCTTTCAGCCGCTACGCCCTGCCTCCTTTTCTGTGCTAAAATAGCCACGTTAGGCCGCTCTTATCAGGGAGAACCTATGGAAGAACTGGGACTTGGTCTCGACCTAATCATTATCTTAGTTGTTGCCATAGCTGGGGGTATGCTAGCCCGCCGGCTGAGGCTGCCCATCATTTTGGGCTACCTGGTCGGGGGTATTGCTGTCGGTCCCTATGGCTTTGGCTTAGTTCACGACCTGGAGACAATCCATACCTTGGCTAACATTGGGGTAATCCTGCTCCTGTTCACCTTAGGGCTTGAGTTCTCTTTGAGTGAACTCAAGCGAATCGGCAAGGTCGCTATTTTAGGTGGTATAGCTCAGATATTACTTACGGCAGCGGTGGGCTTAGCTTTGGGCAAGTTGCTAGGCTGGGCGATGCTTGAAGCTATCTTCTTTGGCTTTCTCATTGCCCTTAGTAGCACTATGATTGTGCTCAAAACCCTTATGGAGCGGGGGGAGCTTGACTCAGGGCACGGTCGCGTTATGATAGGAATCCTTCTGGTGCAAGACCTGAGCCTGGTGCCCCTGATGATAATCTTGCCGGCTATGGGTGGGGTAGGTGGGGAATTATGGTTGCCTCTGGGAATAGCCGCACTCAAGGCAGTGGTTTTTGTTGCCGTGATGCTGGTTCTGGGAATGTGGGGGCTGCCCTGGCTACTGGGACGGGTGGCAGGGGGAGGTTCCAGGGAGCTATTTCTGCTCACTGTAGTCGCCCTGTGTCTGGTAGCAGCTCTTGGCGCTTACTTCTTCGGCTTATCCGCCGCCGTTGGCGCTTTTATTGCCGGGTTACTAATCGGTCAGTCTGCCTTCGCCCGTCAGGCTTTTGCTGATATTGTCCCTCTGCGTGATACCTTCGGTGCCATCTTTTTTGTTTCCCTTGGTATGCTTGCCGACCCACGCTTTGTGATGGAGAATCTAGCTGTTATCGCCGTGGTGGTATCGGTCATAATTGTGGCTAAATTTATCATCTGTTCCTCCATTCCTTGGTTCTTTGGTTTTAGCCCCAAGACAGCTCTCTTTGTCGGTATGGGACTAATACAGATAGGAGAGTTCAGCTTTGTCTTGGCTGGGATGGGCATGGAAGCCGGCATCATCTCACCATATCTTTACTCCTTGACCTTGACCTGTGCCATCATCACTATGTTGCTGACCCCCTTTGCTTTAAGTTTTGCCTCGTTCCTTTATCGGCACCTCAGCCAGGGAGAAAGATTTGGCCGGCTAGTAGCAAGGCGCCTTGACCCAGGCTGGCAGAGGGAGCAATGGCAGCTATCGGGACATGCTGTAATTTGTGGGCATGGTCGTGTTGGAAGCAGTTTGGCAAGGGTTCTGGAGCGGCGAAACTTTTCCTACCTGGTGATTGACCTTGACCCCCAAGTCATTTCAACATTGCACGCCCGGGAGACGCCTTGTATCTATGGGGATGCCAGTAACCCTGAGATACTTGCCCATGCTCAGTTGAATAAGGCGCGTGTCCTTATCTGCACCTTCCCTGATTTTATAAGCGTAGAATTAACTACCAGAAATGCGCTGAGAATCAACCCTAAACTTGATATCGTGGCTCGGGTTCACCGCGATGCCGATGCTGAACTATTAAAGGGCATTGGCGTTTCTGAATTAGTTCGTCCTGAGTTTGAAGCTAGCTTGGAGATAACCCGCCACACCTTGCACCGATTTGGCTTAACCAACCTTGAGATTCAACATATCCTTGTCGGTCTCAGGGGAGGAAGGCTGGTATAAATTTGGGGTGAGCTTGTGATATACTTTAAACCAAAGTCAGATAAAAATGAGTAAAATAAAAGTAGGCATTATCAATGTTACCGGTTATACTGGCATTGAGCTGGCAAGACTGCTGTATCAGCATCCACAGGTAGAGCTCGCCTCCGTTACCGGGCGGAGTGCTGCCGGACGAAGGTTGGGGGAGGTCTTCCCCCACCTGGCTGGTATAGACCTGACTATTGAAGCAGAACTGGGGGATGTTGAATTTGTCTTTTCAGCAATGCCCCACAAGGAGAGTGCCCAAGAGGTCATACCGCTAGTCAACAATGGTATTAAGGTGGTAGATATCAGCGCCGATTTCAGGCTAAAGGATGCTGCGGAATATCAGCGCTGGTACGGTTTCTCTCACCCCGCCCCCCAGCTACTCGCTCGAGCGGTGTATGGTCTGACCGAGCTATACCGGTCTCAGGTTGCTCCTGCCCAACTGGTAGCAAACCCCGGTTGCTACCCCACCGGGGCTATCCTGGCTTTAGCCCCAGCGGTAAAGGCAAGATTGATTGAGCCCAACATCATTATTGATAGCAAATCTGGAGTATCCGGGGCAGGCAGAACCATCAGCCTGCAAACACACTTTCCAGAAGCCAATGAAGACGCCACCGCCTATGCCCTAGAGGGACACAGACATCTGCCTGAGATTGCCCAGGGGCTAAAACGGCTTTGCCCTGAACAGTCGCCCTCGGTTACCTTTGTCCCCCATCTTATACCTATGACCAGGGGGATATTAACCACCTGCTATGCCCCACTAGCCTCAGGCAAGATTGCGGCTGGCAAAAAGGGGGAGACAGAGCTAAGACAGCTCTACCTGGACTTCTACAGGGATGAGCCCTTTGTAAGGATAGTTGACTTCCCGCCGCACACCAAGCACACCTGGGGGAATAACCTCTGCCTAGTTCACCCCACCATTGACCACAGGGCGGGGAGGCTTATAGTTATTAGCTGTATTGATAACCTCATCAAGGGGGCAGGGGGGCAAGCCATTCAGAATATGAACCTCATGCTCGGCTTGCCTGAAACCACCGGGCTTGAGGCGCTAGCTATCTATCCCTGAAATCCTCTCCTAGATAAAGAGGGGGCACATCACCAGGGTGATAGTGGCCAGGAGTTTGACCAGTACATGAAGGGAAGGTCCGGCGGTATCCTTTAATGGGTCGCCCACGATATCGCCAACTACAGCGGCAGCATGCACTGCAGAGCCTTTGCCAATGGGGTTGCCATTCTCATCCTTGAGCTGACCGTCCTCGATAAACTTCTTGGCATTATCCCAGGCGCCACCGCTATTATTCATAAAGGAAGCCATCATAATACCGGCAATGGTGCCTACCATGAGTAAGGCCGCCACCACCATCGCTGAGTCATAGCCGGGGAAGAGTCTGAAGATAACACCGATAACTATCGGAGCCAGTACCGGGAGCAGACCGGGGAGAATCATCCCCCTGAGTGAAGCCCTGGCAGTAATATCAACCGCCCGGGCATAATCAGGTCTGGTCTCGCCGGTAAGAATTCCGGGGAACTCACGGAACTGACGGCGCACCTCCTCAATAATCTTACTTGCTGTATTGCTCACCGCCCGTAGAGCCCAAGAGCTAAACAGAAAGACCAGCATCACAGCTAGGAGGGCGCCAACAAAAACCTCTACCCGGGCGAGGTTTACAACGTTGAAGCTTTCAACTCCCCGCAGGAAGGCAACCCTATCCAGGTATGCCTGAAACAGAAGGAAGGCAGCCAGACCAGCCGAGACCATAGCGTAGCCTTTGGTTAGTGCCTTGGTGGTGTTGCCCACCGCATCAAGGCGGTCGGTGATGCGACGCACCTTTTCACCAGCGCCAGACATCTCATTAATGCCGTTGGCATTATCAGTAATTGGACCAAAGGTATCTTCAGACAGAATGAAGGGGCAGGTCATCAGCATACCCATGGTAGCCACCGCTGTGCCAAAAGCACCGGCACCAGGAAGTCCAGTCATTGTCCCCATCCAGTAAGAAAGCAGCAGAGCAACGCCGATGACAACGGCTGTAGCCAGGGTAGTCTCAAAGCCGACGGCAGTGCCGGTGACAATATTAGTCGCCGGACCTGTCTTTGATGCCTCAACAATGGACTTAACCGGTCTGAACCTGGCTTCAGTGTAATACTGGGTGACAAAGACCACAACCACGCTGGTAAGGATACCCACTACTCCGGCAGCGAAGAGCCAATAGCTGTCCAGCATATTGGATACGGTGAAAAACATACAGATAATAGATAAAGCAATGGCAACATAAAAGCCGCGGTTCAGGGCATTCATTGGGTTCTCGTCTCCACGAATGCGTACGCAAAGTATGCCTATCATGCTGGCAAAAATACCAAAGGCACGGATAACCAAGGGAAATAGAATCCAGGCAATATTCCCGGTAATGGCATAGATGGCAATGCCCAATATCATCGCCCCGATGTTCTCAGCGGCAGTGGATTCAAAGAGGTCAGCGCCACGCCCAGCACAATCGCCAACATTATCGCCAACTAAATCGGCGATAACGGCAGCATTGCGTGGGTCATCCTCAGGTATGCCGGCTTCAACCTTGCCCACAAGGTCAGCCCCCATATCAGCAGCTTTAGTATAGATACCGCCACCGAGCTGAGCAAAAAGGGCAACAAAGCTGGCGCCAAAGCCAAAACCCACAATAAGGTGAGGAGCAATATCAGGCGTATTTGCCCCACCATAAGCAAAATAGATAGCTGCTACTCCCAGCAGGCTTAGCGCCACAATGAGAAAACCGGGGACAGCACCACCACGCAGGGCTACATCGACCGCCTCTTTCAAACTATGTTGAGAGGCGTGGGCACAGCGGGCATTACACTTGACAGCGACAATCATGCCAATAAAGCCGGAGACGGCTGAGCACAAAGCCCCAGCCATAAAGGCAACACCAGTTCTCCAGGCTATACCAAAGGCAGTTATCCCCTCTATGCCCCTATGCCCACCAAGCACACCGACTAGAACAGCAACTGCTACCGCTACGATGATTGATAGCCAGCCGATGGTGCTATATTGACGCTTGAGAAATGCCCAGGCTCCCTCGAAAATCATGCCACCAATCTCTTCCATCCTCGGTGTCCCTGGGGAGCGCTTCAGAACATTTCTTGCCAACAGTATGGCAAAGAGTATAGCTATTATCCCAGCCGCAGGCACAACCCAAAAAATCACTGGCATGTTTCCCCCTCCTTGTAGGTAGTCGCCAAAATTATACCACAGCTATACTGGTGAAGACAAAGCATTGTACTCGTTTTAGTACCTGACACCTCAACTTTCGGCACCTCACCCCCTTTAAGTTTTTGATTTAGGTAACCCTCCCCCTTTAGTTTTATATAGGCGCAAATGTGGGTAACAAGTTCCTATTCAGACGCTTCCCCAAAATAGGAGAGTTAAAGAGAAACGAAAGAGGATAATCTGTGTAACCAGTCTATCTCAACTAGCTCAAGCATTGCCTCTTCAGCTTGGCTCTGTTATGCTTGACTGGAATGAAAAGATGGTGAGCAATAATAGCGCCTTTCGCCGTATAGATTACATCAAGATTACCATCTTTGGTTTTGGCCTGACTGCCCTGTGGAGCAGCTTACATAGCATTATTCTGCCATTACGGCTACTGGACTTTGTTGCTGAATCGGAAAAGAATACCTACCTCGGGCTGCTTACCTTCGCTGGCTTACTTCTAGCCATGGCAGTTCAGCCCATAGCTGGGGCGCTCAGTGACCGCTCCGGCTGCAGCTGGGGGCGCCGCCGACCCTACATCCTGCTGGGCACTGCATTGGCTGTGTTCCTGCTCCCAGGAATAGGGCTCTATGACAGTTTTATTGTCATCCTCATCGTTTATTGCCTGCTTCAGATTACCTGTAATACAGCGCAGGGTCCATATCAGGCCTTTATCCCCGACCTGGTACCTGATGGGAGGAGGGGGGTAGCTTCAGGGGTGAAGAGCCTCTTGGAGGTAATGGGTGGGCTTGCCCTGGTACGCCTGATAGCCTACTTTATGGGTCACTACTTCGCCGGTGAGGGAAGCCAATGGCTATGGTTGTCCTTGGCAGCGCTGGGGATTATCCTGCTCGGCGCCATGCTAGCCACTGTCCTGACGGTTAAGGAACGACCGGGGGCTGGTGGCTCTCAATTGCCCTTACTGCCCACCCTATATAAGAGTTTTAAGTTTGATGTTAAGGCAAGCCCTGATTTTATACTTTTCCTAGTATCCCGCCTCCTCATCCTCATGGCAATGGCTACCTTGCAGACATTCGCTCTATATTTTCTAATGGATGTTGTTGGGGTAGCCAATCCGGCGGAGGTAACCGGCGACCTTCTAATAGTGGTTGGCATTTGTCTGCTGGCTGCGGTTTATCCCGCCGGGCGCCTCTCAGACAGAATAGGGCGCCGACCAGTGGTAGTCTTCTCCGGACTCCTTGGCGCTTTGGGCATTTTGCTGCTATTCTTCGCCCACAGCTATGGATTCATAATGTTCTGCGGCGGTCTTCTGGGAATCTCCACCGGAGCTTTTATGAGCAGCAACTGGGCTCTAGCCACAGATTTGGTACCTAAAGGTGAGGAGGCAAGATACCTTGGACTGACCAATCTGGCTACCGCCGGTGGCGCTGCCCTGGCACGCCTCATCGGACCGGCGATGGACCCCCTTAATGCCTATAGCCCTGGGCTGGGCTATAAAATCATGCTCCTGGCTTGTTTCATCTACTTCATCGTCGGTTCATTGCTGCTAATGAAAATCAAGCACCGTTAACCAAGGTATGGCAGCACAGTTTCCCACCCCCAGCCAGCAGCCAAGACGATACCTACATATAGTATGGTTCTGCCCAACCAGCAGGCAAGGATAAATTTCCACAAGGGGAAGCGAAGGACGCCAGCAGCAATCCCAGCCAGGTCAAAGAAGAACGGCACCAAGGAGAGGATAAAGATAGTCAATGTTCCCCACCTCCTCAGCCACTCCACCAGCCTCTTATATAGATTCGCCCTTTCTACAATCCCTCGCCCACTATAGCCTACCATATAACCGGTCATCTCTCCGATAGCGGCTCCTATTCCACCAACCAATCCCACAATGATTGGACCAGATGGTCCGGTAACCGGATAGAGAACAACACCTATAGTCGAGAGTATGGGTAGAACCGCACCGGGTAGAATAACAGTAGCATTCCCAATCAGACTGATAAGGAAGGCACCCCAATAGGCATAGTTTTTTAGTTCCAAAAGCCTTTCTGGGTGGCGCCCGTAAACAAAGTAAATGCCAACTGTAATGGCAATGACAAAGAGCAACATTAATATAGGAATGAAATTCTTCTTAAGCCAATGTTCTTTGCCCATCTGAAGTATTGTAGCATATTATAGCTCGGGCGGTGATGTAGTGGTCGGTGGAACAGGGTTACTAAATAAAAACCTTGAGATTAAAGAGGCAAAGCCTATTATCCCTGACTCCGTCAAGAGTCAAGGTTTCTAATGCCCATTATGGGGTAGCCCTCAGCCTGAAGACCGCTTCCGAGACTGGATAAGAGCCAATGTCCCGATAACAATGCCAGCCACCCTACCCCTCATTGATACGCTACGAAATCGCACTGCTAATCGCCATGAGAGGCTTTATCTCGCACTCTATACTTTCCCTTGGCAAATAGTAATGAAATCTTGGGCGTAAGGGTGTCCGGGGCAAAGGTTAAGTACGGTCTCAAATTCCTCCAAAGCCTCAGCATATCTTTCGGCATAGTAATACACCATCGCCCTTCTATAATGCTCATCGGTCAAACCATGCTTATTCTCAACATTTATCTCCCTCAAGAGATCGGCAGCAATATTGCTGGGAACCAGGAAGTTGAACCCGGCGAGCTCTTTATATTCCCCAAGGGCTGGGTCCCAGCCCCAAGTAACAAAGGTTGATATGCCAATAGCCTCACCCTGGGCGTTGAGAACCGGGCCTCCACTGTTACCATGTGTTAGCGCAGCATCGGTTTGTAACACTGGAGAGCCGTCAGGCATTTTCCTTAGAGCACTTATTATGCCTGAGGTAAGAGAGGTTTCAAACATACTTTCTTCAGCAAGCCAAGAATGTTGAATCACTGCTCCTGGGTAGCCAATGGCGATTACACTATCTCCCACCATCACTTCATCTGAATCACCTAAAACTATGGAAGGAAGATTCTTTTCCTCTATTTTGATTATAGCAATGTCTTTTCCGGTATACGGAACCCACTCACCGTCTATAAGCTTGTATTCGTGCGCACTCACTCTTCTTACGTCGGCACTATACCCCTTTCCAATTAGCTCTATCCCGGCAACCGATTTTCCCAGACCCACTGTGACCTCTCTTTTGATGTCAACTACATCAAAATATTCGTGCGTATCCATCCATAAATCTTCCACATCTTCATTGGTTACTGGCCAGGGATCATACCCCCTTTGGACACGGGCCTGTGGGAATTCCTCAACACCCCAATTAACAAATTCTCGGTAAAAAGCATTTTCAAGTTCTTCGTCATCCATGTATACCACATGGGCATTGGTCAAAATGTAACCGTCGGGACTAACTATGAACCCCGAGCCTTGACCTCCAATGCTAAAGGTTGGGATGTCCAAGTCACATATCCAGTCGTCACCACTCCACAAGGAGACTTCTGGTTCGCGAGTGTCCTCACCAACTATACTTGCCGTCCATATGGTATAAATAACGACTACGGCTGGCTGATTCAAGGCAGCTTGCTGACCTATAGCTAACTCCTTCAGCACCGTCAGTGTACCCGTCAGCTCAGCTATGCCAACCTGGTAAGTCCCCGAAGCCTCCTTGACTACACTGAACGTTACTGTCTCTCTGGCACCTACTGCTAGAGTAATTTCTTGTGTTTGCACCTCCACCCCATCGATTGTTAGTATTACAGTGTAGGTCCCTTCAACCTCTCCGATGTTCTCAACGTCTGCTGTAACCGTAGTCAGGTCTCCGCTAACTACCGCATCCGGTGAGATGTTGAGGGAACTTACTTCAAATTCTGCACGCTTAACACAGCCAGTGGGAATAACGAGTGCAACTACCAAGGCAACAACTAAAGCGATAATAAAATGCTTTTTCATCTCCACCTCCTTTGTTTATCTACATTTGTCCAATTGAAGCCTACTACAAGGATAAACTTATGTCAATATCTGTGGACGGCGATGGTTTATGTGGGGAGATGATGGATTCCCAGAGCAAAGGAGGCTGTGTAGCGTTGTTGGCTGGGCCTATCTCTGTTATACTTTAATAGCATGCCCCCATCGTCTAGAGGCCTAGGACACCGGCCTTTCAAGCCGGTAACAGCGATTCGAATTCGCTTGGGGGCACTTATTATTGTATTTGGAGGGTGTCGCCATGATGATAACCATAAAATGCCCTAAATGTGGCACCGAGGGCAGTCTCTCCCTGGTTGAGCCAACCTATGAGGGTCCATACCGCTGCTGGAAATGCAGAGAGCTTTTTTCCATTAAAATAGAAGGCAATGAGCTCAAGTTCTGTAAGTCCCTCAGCCAGGAGGAATTTGAAAGAATACAGGAAATAGAAGCGCTGAAAGCCAAATTCAAAAAGCAATCTCCAGACTGAGGCTCAGAATTTGCCTTTTAATTTCTCGTAGGTCTCAGCCAAGGCTTCAGGCACTACTCTCACATCAGATATTACCGGCATAAAGTTGGTATCACCCTGCCACCGCGGCACAATATGAGTATGAACATGGTCATCTATCCCAGCTCCAGCTATCTTTCCCATATTTATGCCAATGTTAAAGCCGCCGGGGTCGAATACCTGCCTCAGAACCTTGATACTTCGGCTAACTATCTCAAAGTGCTCATGAAGCTCTTCATTGGTTAGCTCTTCCAGGCTAGCCACATGGCGGTAGGGTGCTATCATCAGGTGACCCGGATTATAGGGATAGCTATTCATAATGACGAAGTTTTTTTCACCCCGGTGCAGGATGTAGTTTTGAGCATCACTATTTTGTCTCGGTTTTTCACATAGAATGCATCCTTCCACTTTCTCCATCTGGATATACTTTATACGCCACGGTGCCCAAATTTGCTCCATTTCATTCTCCTTATCAGCCGATTAGTGCTATTTTAGTCGGCGAGCCCTCCGCCGTCAAAGGGGGTGAGGTAGATAAATAATCCCGTATGAACTGATTGTAAAAAACAAAGCTATAGTCTATAGTTATAT
>DAOWJM010000150.1 GCA_030640325.1 Dehalococcoidia bacterium
AGCCATAGATGAGCTCCCTGGCCCGATGATGGGAACATCTGTTACTTCTCTGGCGGCATCTACCGCAACATCACCAAAGCAGTTGATAATGATGGCATCGGCTTTATCCGCTACCTCCCTAACCTTTTTGACCACATAAGGACTGGCTATAACCTCATCATAACGACATTCAATAGAGGCAGGACCTTTATCAATACTTACCACCCGTAATTGGGTTTCAGCTGATGCCGCTGGTTCAACTTCTCTGAGTGTCATCTTCTCAAATTCTTTAGTTGTTAGTGGGTTTATAATGTATATTGATTTCATCTCTGTCCTCCTAAAATGGGCTGACAAAAGAACCTTTGTAGCCCAGCTTTTCCAATATATGCTTCCAGCAATTAAATCCATCAGGGATTCTCATCCAGGGCTCCGGGGCGTGAATCCCGATGATAGCTATTTCCATTCCTTCCTTGGTATCGGCATTGTTAAGCGGCTCACCATCGGTGCTCATCATAGTTATCAAGTCGGGAACCATTATCACCGGCTTCTCATCCTGCCAGGCAATCATATTCTCGTTCTTGGAGTCAATAACGAATGTCTTGCCTTTGTAGTCAGCAATACCTTCAATGGTTGTCCTGCCGAAGTCAAACCCCTCCGCAGTTCTCATCTCAATCTTCTGGATTTTACCCCGGAAGAGTTCCTTGCCGCCGGTAACGGTTACCACCTCTTTCACTGCGTCCTTGCCACTGGCTCTGGCTTCCCTTATTGCCTTACCTATTTTTTCCACCTTTGATACCGAGTAAGACACCAGGCACTTTTTTATCGTTGCTATACTGACTATCCAGGTGGCAAGTCCCACTACCATTCCGAATGAAACAGCAGCGGTTCTGGCTATCGTCTCAGCGGTAATAGTATCAAGCGGGTCGCCTAGATAGGCGATGATAATATCGCCTGCTTTGCTGGCTAGCGCCATGGGGCTGGCGGGAATCTTGTGAACATGATATAGCGTGGTAGCCATTTCGGGAACAGCACGTCCATCGCCATCGGCATCAACCACCGGCACATTCTTCTTTGAGGCTACATAAAGTGGGGCAATGGTATTGAGACCACCTATCTCTGCCGGCATCAGATAATCAATTTTCACCCCACCCACAGCCGTCATATTCTTCAGCGCTTCAAAGGCTAATATAATCTCAGAACCAACCCCCTTTTCGGCAAAAGCCTTTGGGGAGCCTAACCCAGCCACAGCTACAGCATTGGCGCTCTCAGGCAGGTCAGCCGGGTCAAGCAGCGTTATCTCGTTCTCCATTTCTTTTACTAACTTCAGTCCATCACGGGGTGAGCCACCGCCGCCAGCACCAAGCAGCGTTGACCCCCAGGCTACATCCTCTAGTTCAACTTTACCTAATACTCTTTTTGCCATCTTTTACCCCCTTTCCGTTATCCTATTTTTTAATAGCACCCTCTTTTAGTTCTTGGGTAAAGTCGATAACTAATTCATCCAGAAATTTGATAAAGCCTTTCTCATCTTGCATAACTAGGTATTTGCTCTCTTCGATTTTTACCATTTCCTTTTTCAGAAAGTCATCGGCTAGACCTTCATTATCAAGCAGTGTGATGATTCTCCCCACAGAATCAATCAATCTAAACGGCCCATATAGTTTCGGTTCTTCAACGCAACCCCTGGCACTGGTAATCATGTAACAGAATAGCTTAATCAGGTTGTATCTAAGGTTCCCTTCTCCAATGCTACTTTTCATTGCTCGTTTTCCTCCTTTATCCACCGTATAACCGCATCCTCCACTGTTCTTCTCGGTGGGGGATGGGGGATGCTCCTAGGGTAACCTAGAGTCACCACTAGCTCAGGAATGATGTTCTCGGGCAAGTCCAAAAGCCCCCTCACTGCCTCTTGATTGAATGACCTTATTATACAGGAGCCTAGTCCGAGTTCCGTCGCCTCCAGACAGAGATTCTGAGCGGCTATGGCGATATCCATTTTGGATAGTACATCCCTTCCCACCTCCCCCCCCTTAGCATAGGCTTTTCTCTTATCGGCACATAATATCATCAGTGCTGTAGAGTTACCCAGCATTCCAGGAGAAATGGCTTTTACCAGCTCAATGTCCCCTTTTCGTTGAATTATTACTATATTCCAGGCATGAATATTACCAGCACTCGGTGCCCAAATTGCAGCCTCTACTAGCTTCTTCAGCTTGTCCCCCTCAATAGCCTCATCAGTGTAGAATCTAACGCTTCTCCTCTTCTTAATGATGTCAAAGACTTGCATTTCTCAACCTCCAAAGATAAAGAGGGTCTCTGCCGGATAGAGACCCTCCCCATTTGTCTAGAAGCCAGCTATTAATAGCGGCTCAAATCTTCCTTCTTGCTACCTAAAATGAGCTGACAAAAGAACCTTTATAGCCCAGTTTTTCCAATATATGCTTCCAGCAATTAAATCCATCAGGGGTTCTCATCCAGGGCTCAGGGGCATGAATCCCGATAATAGCTATTTCCATACCTTCCTTGGTATCGGCATTGCTAAGCGGCTCACCATCGATGCTCATCATAGTTATTAAGTCGGGAACCATTATCACCGGCTTCTCATCCTGCCAGGCAATCATATTCTCGTTCTTGGAGTCAATAATGAATGTCTTGCCTTTATAGCCAGCAATACCCTCAATGGTTGTTCTGCCGAAGTCAAACCCCTCTGCAGTTCTCATCTCAATCTTCTGGATTTTACCCCGGAAGAACTCCTTGCCGCCGGTAATGGTTACCACCTCTTTCACCGCGTCCTTGCCACTGGCTCTGGCTTCTCTTATCGCCTTACCTATTTTTTCCACCTTTGATACCGAGTAAGGCACCAGGCACTTTTTTATCGTTGCTATACTGACTATCCAGGTGCAAAATGCTGCCAGCATCCCGAAGGAGACGGCAGCAGTCCTGGCTATGGTCTCGGCGGCAGCGGTATCAAGTGGGTCACCTAGATAGGCGACGATGACATCGCCTGCTTTGTTGGCGATTACTAGCGGGCTGGTGGGAATCTTGTAGATGGGGTAAAGCCCGGTAGCAAGCTCGGGAACAGCACGTCCATTGCCATCGGCATCAACCACCGGCACATTCTTCTTTGCCGCTACATAGAGCGGCACTATTGTATTGGCCCCACCAATTTCACCCGGCATCAGATAATCTATTTTAACCCCACCGATAGCCGCCATATTCTTCATTGCTTCATAGGCAATTATAGCCTCGGGTCCAAACTTCTTTTCAAACATAACCTTGGGGGCTCCTATTCCAGCCACCGTCACAGCGTTGGCGCTTTCAGGCAAATCAGCCGGGTCAAGTAGCGTTATCTCATTCTCCATTTCCGCTATCAGCCTTAACCCGTCAAGAGCTGAGCCGCCACCGCCACTGCCAAGCAGGGTTGACCCCCAGGTTACATCTTCTAGTTCAACTTTACCTAATATTCTTTTTGCCATCTTTTATCTCCTAAACCAGATGTTTGCCATCTTTGATTACCGTCTTACCGTCAATTACCAGGGTCGGGTTTTTCATAATTCCATCCAGGTGCATTGGTGCTTTTACCTTGCCACCGAAGACGATGTTATCACCGATAGCAACATGAACTGTTCCCATCACCTTCTCATCTTCCAGGGGGCTTCCGGATGGAGTTGCCTTCTCATTGGTGCCAATCCCCAGCTCAGCGATATTTTTTACCTCCTCTCCCTTACCCTGCAGCAAATCGGCGAGCGCTTTAGCCTCGGCTCCACCAGTTATCTCGGTAACATAGCCATCCTTTACCACCATCCTTATTGGTGTCTTTATTACCCCCACGCCTGCCATTGACCCATCTACTACGGCTACGCCAGAGGTCTTTCCCTCAACCGGAGCCAGGCATGCTTCACCTGCCGGCAGGTTGCCAAAAGCACCTTTCTCATCCAGGATGCCGGTATCAGCCATCCCCTCTCTCCCCGCTATGGAGAAGGTCAAATCTGTTCCCGCTGGTGTAGTCAGTCGCACCTCGCTTCCTTGAGAGAGCAAATCGCGGAACTTTAGGCTCCTCTCTTTTATCTTTACATAATCAGCCGACATTGTCCGAGACATCATTTCCCCAGTTATTGTCGGCATGCTGGCAATTCTGACCCCGTTCTTAGTTGCCTCCAACCTGGCTTTGGTATGAGTTATAGACTTGGACGTTGGCGCAATTACGACATCGGCGCTTTTCATCGCCTCAGCTACCAAACGAGGCGGCTCGGAGCCGTGTGCCTCCCGCTCAACCATTTCAACCAGCACTGCTTCTGCCCCCAAGCTTTTGGCAGCATCAAACAGAGCGGTTCCAATCTGGCGAGATTTCTGGTCAACAATTATCAGTACTTCTTCCGACTTTTTAACCCCCAAGCAATCTTCTACTACAATCCTTGCCGCCTCTTTCATTCTGTAGACCTCCAGTATATTTTTAAACTTATTGAATTGGTAGCAGTCCTGGGTTCCGGATTATCCCTGCCGGAGTTCTCATGCGACCACAGGCCCTGTTCTCTCCTTTTGCGGAGGCTCCATATAGGTGAGCTTGCTCTGTTTTATCCCCATCCTGACTAGAGCCTCAGCAAATTTTAACGAGGCTGCCGACGGGTCTATAACCGGGACATCATATCCATTTTCTCTCAGCATTCGACTTAAATCTGAAGCCACACCCGTCATCCCGGTACAGCCAAGAGCGAGAACATGGGCGCCATCCTTCTCTATGGCACTAAGCATCTCCTGGTATAAAGCCTTCTTTAATCTCTCCTTATCCGC
>DAOWJM010000025.1 GCA_030640325.1 Dehalococcoidia bacterium
CCTTATATCACGCCTCAGACTACCAAAGTCCTTGGCTCAGAATCTCAGGGATACTATCACCCTCAAGGGCAAAATCCGGTCGCTGGCGACCCCCGGGCTCTCCCCAAGCGGTATTTATCGCCTCCTTGAGGCTTATTCCCCTCCAGCCATGGTGGCAAATTCCTTAGCCACTGAATCCCCGGCGGCTAGCCAGAATATACACCTATACCTCACCAGACTAAAATATATTGAGATATCGCTTACTGGTGATGATTTAATGCGATTGGGCGTAGCCCCCGGTCCTCATATCAGAGAGATAATAGAGCTGCTACACCAGGCTAGACTGGATGGGAAGATAACCTCCAAACAGGATGAGGTGGACTTGGTTAAGGGGTGGCTAGCGGCAAGACAAGGGTGAGCTTGTTATCTACCTTCTTCTCTGCCACGGCTTATACTGCCTATCAATGATAAGGTCTTTCTTACTGCCGACCCTAGCTACGTCTGTCCTGAGCCTGGGTATCATCTTCAAACCGCAAAACAGGGGAAGTGCTATGGAATAGACAATGATGCTGACCTCCCCTCCAAATAGCCAGATAATCAAGGGGAGGAAGACTAACCCAACGCCCGCCCCCAGTCTCATATTGCTGGTAACCAGGACAACTATCACTATTATGGCGAAGCTAATGGCAAACTCAATGGGGACCAGGGCGAGGAGCACACCCAGGGTAGTAGCCAATCCCTGCCCTCCCTTAAACCTGAGCCAAACCGGCCAGTTATGCCCCACCACCGCAGTCAAGCCAACAATGAACACAAAGAGCAAGGGGAGACCCAGCCACTGGGCAACGAGCACTGCGAGCAAGCCTTTAGCCATATCGGCAAGGAGAACGGCAAAGCCAGCAACAGTCCCTATCTCCCGCATGGTATTCAATGCACCCATATTCCCACCACCTAGCTGCCGGATATCCACCCCCTTTACCAAACGACCGGCAATATAGGCACAGGGGATAGAACCCAGGAGATAACCAATAGCGATGGCAATGATTATGCTTCCTACCACTTCAACCCCCTAATTATATTCTATCCCAAATACGTTGTTCATTCTACCGGTTTTATAGTAGCCGAGGTATCAGTTAGATAAGATTCCAAGCCTTGTTGCTGGAGATACTTATATAGCCTCTCAGCCTGAGCCCTATCCTCTACCAAGGTGAATAGCGCTGGTCCAGAGCCAGCTAAATGAACATCGCTGGCTCCAGCCCTCAAAAATTGCTCCCGATACTCCCCCAGCCCGGTAAAGTTATCCAGGGCGACATCATCAAATACATTAAACAGCATAGATGATGTTACCTCACCACTAGTAAGCCCCCTTACCAATCTATCAGTGATTTGCCCCTGGGTATAGTGTTTGGGTTTTAGGCTGGCGTAAAGTCGCTTTGTCTTTCCCGGCATCCTGGGCACAGGAGGCATGAGCAGGACAACCCACCTGTGGGGCAATGAAGGTAATGGCGTTACCCTCTCACCTTTACCCTCGACCAATGCCGTGCCACCATAGAGAAAGAAAGCCACATCTGAACCCAACCTTGGCGCCAGCTCAACCAATTCCGGCAGCGATAAACCTAATTGCCAGAGCCTGTTTAGCCCATATAAGATGGCTGCGGCGTCACTGCTATCCCCACCCAGCCCCGAGACCAAAGGGATACGCTTGCTGATTTCTATCCTTGCCCCCTTAGAGCATCCAGTAGCCTGCTGAAGCAAAGCGGTTGCCTTAGATACCAGACTCTCCTCCAGAATCAGGTCAGGGTCATCACAGCCGAACTCGATATTATGGCTCAAACGGAAAAGAAGGCTATCACACAGATTTATGGTCTGGATAACACTGCGGATTTCATGAAAGCCATCGGGGCGCTGGCGCAAAACCTCAAGGGTCAGATTAATCTTTGCCGGCGCCAGAAGGGTCAGCATGCTATTCTTTCCCCTTTAATCGGGTAAAAACTCGCCACAGTCGTGCCCACTCCCCAAGGGTCAGGGTCTCAGCCCGCCTCTGTGAGGCTATATTTGCCCTTTCCAATAGGGGTAAAACCTCGCCCTTTGCTCGTCCCAGACCTTGAGCTAGAGAATTGCCAATCTGCTTACGGGGAGCGGTGAAACCAGCCCGTACCAGACTAAAAAAGCTGTCTTCGTCATCTACCGCCACCGCTGGCTGAGGATACAGGTTGATTCGTAGTATAGCCGAATCAACCTCCGGAGCAGGATAAAAGCATTGAGCCGGGACATAGCTGATTATTCTGGGTTCCCCGTAGAGCTGAACGCTAACACTGAGCAGGCTCATCTGACCGGGCTTAGCCACAATCGCCTCAGCCACCTCCTTTTGCACCATCACTATCATAGTTTGAGGCTTAGCTGAAGCCTCAAGAAAATGGCGCAGGACGGGAGAAGTAATATAGTAGGGGAGGTTAGCCACAACCTTATAGCTATTTATAGCCTGAGGGAATCTCGCCTTTGGCTGGTTCAACAAAGCTTCTGGCTCAATCTTAAGCACATCGTCATTGATGATAGTAACATTATCAAAAGGAGCCAAGGTTTGCCGTAACAAGGCAGCCAGTTTGTCATCCAGCTCAATGGCAATTACCCAGCCGGCTTGCCTGGCTAGCTCCTTGGTCAGGACGCCTAAGCCAGGACCAACTTCCACAATAACATCGGCAGGGGTGAGCTCCGCTGCCGATGCGATAAGCTGGAGCACCTCCCCATCAACAAGGAAATGCTGCCCCAGCCCCTTTCTCGCCCGAAGGTCAAAGTGCCGCAGTAACCTTTTGGTTTGAGCCAAGAGTGAGCCGCTCTTCAGGTTATACCTTTTATCAGCCACCTTTACCCTCATCTACGCCATAGCATAACCGCCGTCTACGCTAATGGCTTGCCCTGTTATCCAGCCAGCAGCATCTGAAGCCAGAAATACCACAGCATTGGCTACATCCTCCGCCTTGCCCAATCGGCGCAGAGGATAGGCTTTAGCCATCTTCTCTTTTACCTCGGGGGTCATCTTGTAAAACAAACCGCCGCTACGCCACATACTTTCTGAGCCTATCTCTTCCTCACTGGCAGGAGGAACTGTCCCCAAACAAAGCACATTGATATTAACTCCGTAGCGCCCAACTTCCCTAGCCAGCGACTTGGAAAAGGCAATAACTGCTGCTTTGGCTCCAGCGTAAACGGCCTCTCTATACTCCCCAATCTTACCGGCATCGGAGGCGATGCTAATAATCTTGCCGCTCCTTTGAGCAATCATATGGTCAATCACAGCTCTAACGCAGTTAATCACACTCCAGTAGTTAGTATCTACCTCCTTCTCCCACTCCTCCCTAGATTTGTCAATGAACAGTCGGTCATATATCCACCCCACACAATTCACCAAGATATCCAGCCGCCCAAACTCATCCCGTGTCCTCTTCACCATCGCCTGGCACTGCTCGGGATTGGTTACATCTGTCTTTAGCACCAATACTTTGCCGCCTTGCTTCCTGGTTAACTCAGCCGTCTTCTGTCCTTGCACCTCATCTATATCGGCAATCACTATATTTGAACCCTCCCTAGCAAAAGCCAGGACTATACCACGACCAACATTTGAGGCGCCACCGGTAATAATGACTGTTTTCCCTGCCAATCCAAGCTCCATTAAGGGCAACCACCTCCTGTCAACAATAAGCTTTGAGGTCGTGCACCCGCCCTCGACCCCGCCTCATAGCTTGCTTGAGCCAGCCAGCTCCAACCAGGTAGCCCTACGGCACCCAGGGCTTCTATTTACCGCTGCTTCCTCTCAGACCTGACGGGGTTCATAGGGCTCTGCCGCGTAGGACCCAGCCTTCAACGCCACTTAGTCCAAGTAGTCCCACCAGACAAAGGCCTCAAGCAGGAATTCGACCCCGCTATAGCGGATTGCGAGTTCAGGGCACCGCTAGCTCCCCGTCTAGCACGACCTCAATGAAATGCTAATCTGTGCCCACCGCTTTGTCAAGCTAAATATAGAAAGCCCGGGTAAGCCGGGCTTTCTATATTAACCACCAAAGATGACTTATTGCTGCTTGGGTTTGGGCATAACCGCTTCAAACATCTCCTCGTCGTAGGGATGACCCTTAGCCAGCATCTGCCGTAGCTTTATGACATCAATGTCGGTGCTACCGGTTACCTTCTTGGTATTGAAGGCGCTCATACCCATATCAAACTCCCCATATGCCCCGGCATTGGCTGCCCACCACCAGATTATCTCCGCCTTGGTTCTCTCATAGGCTATCTTCTTCTGTGCTCTTAGCAAGCTATATGACACGGCAACCTGCTGGGGGTATAGGTTGGCAAATGTCCAAGCTATGTCCATGCATGCCTTATCCAGCAACGAAAAATCCTTGGGCAATGACCTAGCCAATTCCCTGGCTTTCTTTCTCTCTTCGCCGGGCTTGAACTCACCATAGACAATCTCACCATTCTCAACCCACTTATCGGTGGTGACCTCTGGATTTCGAATGAACTTGCCATCCTGCTTGAGAACTGGCACTACCTTATAGATATAGTTCTTACGGAACATCTTGTAAGCGCTCCACTGCTCGCAGGAGACGGCGTTCCACATGGCATCCTCCATGGTCATTACCACCGATTTGAACTGACAGGCACCGCCCATAGCTGTTGAACCATGAAGCGGTCCTACCTGACCAAAGGTAGCGGTATCAGCAGCAATACTTAAATCACAGACGCCGCTTATCTCCTCACCACCACCGATGCTCATGCCATTTACCCGACGGATGAAAGGTTTGGGTGAGGTCCACACCTCATCAAAGACACGCCAATAAACACTCATGTATTCCTGGCAGTCCATTGGTCTCATAACATAATGCTCGGAATACTCCACTACATTACCGCCGGTGCACAAAGCCCTGTCTCCAGCGCCAGTGAAGATAACAGCTACCACACTCGGGTCATGGGAAGCCTTTTCAAAAGCAACAGCGGTGGCAGCGAGCATATCCAAGGTATAAGAATTATACTGTGCTGGATTGTCCAGGGTAACCCAGGCAACATAAAGGTCCTTTACCTCGTTGCCATCGGGGGCAAGCAGTGGTTTCAGTTCATAGGTGGTGCGGGGTGGCTCCGTCCGTTGAAGACGCTCGTCACTGGTAATCCGATGATTAAAAATCTCATCCTTTGGTGCTCTTGGTACCCAATCTAAAGCCATTTTTTAATATCTCCTTTTTGATTTAAATTCAGAAATCAGGGGTTAATACTATCCTCTTCATCAAGCTGGCAGCGTGAGCTTCCTCATATGCTTGCTTTATCTGGCTCATAGGTCTGGTCTCAACAAAGGGCTCTATCTGTATCTTGCCATCCAAAACCATCTTCAGAACCTCAGGATAGTACTTAGGCAGACAGCCCCATGAGCCCATAATATCGGCGTCAAATGCCATCAATCTGGAAAGGGCATATTCGTTCTTCTGCATACCAAAGCCACATATCACCAGTTTGCCGATGAATGATAGTAGCTCCAGGGCGATTGCCTGACCAGCCGCGGTGCCAGTCCACTCAAAAATCTCCCAACCGTAGTTTGTGGGCAGCCCCTTCTCCTTACAATAACTGCGAAATTCATCCCTGATATCCCTAGGGCTCTTATCCACCGAGCTGATAATATGGGTAGCTCCAAAGTCCAGGGCTCTCTTCAGCTTCTCCGGGTTTCGGGCAATACCAATAACCTCTTTGGCACCTAATGCAGAACAAGTTTGAGTGGCATATACACCAAGACCGCCGGTAACCCCGACAATGATGGTTAAATCCCCGGGTTTAACCTCAGCCCTCATTGCCGCCTGATATGGTGAGGTTACCGCATCGGCAATCACTGCGAAATGCGAAAGGTCTATCCCCTTCCTATCCGGAATCTGACACAAATCTTGGGCAGGGACGACAATATGGCTGGAAAAACCGCCGTAAATCCCCATGCTATTCCCCGGCATCTTCTGTGCCAGGCAGCGGTTGCCTCTACCGGCAGCACAAATGGGACAATTATTACACGGCATCACCGCCGGTATAATCACCTCCTTGCCCAGCCACCTATCATCACCAGCTATTACGGTGCCACTGATTTCATGCCCCAGGGTAAGCGGTGGTTTGTTTACCGTGGGCACGCCATCATAAAAATAGCCCAGGTCGGTATGACATACACCACAGCCAGCAATTTCAACTAACACCTCACCGGGGTTTAGCTCAGGGACATCAACGCTGGTTCTAGCCAGTTTGCCCGGCTCTACCATCTGCCAGGTTTCAATTTTGTCAGGTATTTTTACCATATCCTTTTTCTCCTCACTCTACAATCTGTTAATAAATCCGAGGGGCAAAACTCAACCCTTTGTTTTTGGTTCATCACCTCCTCACTAGGAATTTTCATGAGCTACGATTCGGGCAATCCAAGTAGTAAGTTTATCGCCTGAGCCCGCCTCATGTCAATAATAAAGGGTGTGGCTTAACTCAGTTATACACCGTGGCTCAGACGAGCCACCAAACGCATAGGCAACCTTTGCTCTACCATCTTGGCTTGAGTGGCACCAATATCATAAGGGACACGGTAGAGCTTAACCTGTTCGGTTTCACTATCATAGATAGCATAGCTTGCCCGAGGGTCACCATCTCGAGGTTGTCCCACAGCACCGGGATTGATAATCAATCGGTCTTTGCCCAGAACAAGCTCACTATCAGTCGAGAATTGGTTGAAGGAACAAGAGCCAGTTTCACCATAGCTAAACACTAGAGGCACATGGGAATGACCCACCAGGCAAAACTTTGACTTAAAGTAAGCAAAATTTTCCCTAGCACCACTGATTGACAGGATATACTCCCAGATAGGCTCCCTCGGGCTGCCGTGCACCAGAGTAAAATCATCCTTCTCAATAACCAGTGGCAGACCCTTAAGATAGGCTATATCCCGCGGCGTTAATTGCCTTGCTGTCCATTGACAGGCGGCAACAGCATCAGGATTAAATTCAGAGGTATCTATTTTGCCTATTGCTGCCAGGTCGTGATTCCCAACCACACAAATATGATTAGTCTGGCGTAAGAGTTCAACACATTCGTGCGGGTCTGGTCCGTAGCCAACAATATCTCCCAAACACCACACCTCATCCACCTCTCCTCTACGCTCAATATCAACCAGCACTGCTAGGAAAGCTGCTAGATTGGCATGAATATCAGCAATAATTGCGTAGCGCATCTACATCAATACTATAACAGCTTTTTTATTATCTGACTAGAGGTAAGTGAGCTAGTTCAGATCTCTTTCTTCCCACCCAGCCCACCCTATAGGGGCTAGCGCCCCTCTTAAACACCCCAGAGAATAGAGGGTCAAAGAGAGGCGAAGCCTCTCTTACACAACTAATTCCCCCTCCCTTGTAAGGGAGGGGGACATAAGTGGGGAGGGTTGCTAGGTTGTGACCCAGATATAGGCATGCTATAATTTCGCCATGAAGGTCTCGGAGCTGGGGTATTATTGAAGGGTTGAGATGACACCAGGCTTGTGGAAAAAACTTTTCATTGTGGCAACAGTTCTGCTGGTGATTTCCCTCATTGTTTGCGGCAGTTTATGGCATCAATTAAATGACATCACTACCCAACTGAATGCTATCAAACCAGGGATGGACAGCCTTAAAGCCGAACGGGACCGGATACTTAGTAGCTATGCCGAATTGAGAAGGCAAATCAATCTGCGGACAGGCATTAGACAAGACGCTCAGTCTTTTATTACTCCAGATGACCCGGAAATCTCAGTCAGGGTGCAGGAAATTACCGGTGGTTATTCCGCAGAGGAGCTTTGGCGAGACTATGGAAGCCTGTTTCGATGGGTAATGATGAATATCGAATACAGTCAAGATAGCCCTACCCCCCTCCTCCCTGAATCTGTTTATGGAACCCTGGAATGGAGAGGAGACTTCTGGCGAATGCCAGCTGAAACTATAAGAGACGGGACAGGAGATTGTGAGGATATATCACTACTGCTCGCCAGTATGCTGCTGAATTATAATCAGAGAAGGTTCCCCATCTGGTTAGTGGGAGTTAAGAGTGCTGGTTCCCAACCCAGAGCACATGTCGCTGTTGCCATCCCCAGCGCCAATAACCAGCTTACCATTTTCGACATAGCCTCCCATTACTACACTCCTTTCCTTACTATTGGCGGTATCGGAAGCCAAGATGTTCCTCTAGCTGTTGACCATTGGCTAAACCATCTGGAAAAAGAAATGCCTGATACCCAAATCTACGTGGTATTTTCTGAGAATTTTTATCAAGAGTTTTCCGGTAGCGAAGAATTCATAGATTGGGCAAGCAGACGTTTTGATTGAAAGGTATCAACAGACAGTCCTCTTAAAAGTTTCCCCTAATTCTGGTCCTTCATACCAAGTTGTGACCCAGATATAGGCATGCTATAATTTCGCCATGAAGGTCTCGGAGCTGGGGGAATTTGGACTGATTGACCTCCTGGCCGAAATGGCTGGCGGTGGGCAGGATGAGCAGCTCTTAATCGGCATTGGTGATGATGCTGCTGCCTGGAAAGGTGATGCCTCAATACAACTGGCTACCGTCGATTCCTTCGTTCAGGATGTCCACTTCCCCTCAGGCATAGCTCCCTGGAACGAACTGGGCTGGAAGGCACTGGCAGCCAACCTGAGCGATATTGCAGCTATGGGTGGCGCGCCCAGATATGCCTTGGTGTCATTAGCCTTGCCAGACAATACAGAAGTGGACGATGTCACTGCCCTCTACACCGGCATGCTCGAGCTAGCGCGAGAATATAGAGTAGCCATAGTTGGTGGAGATATCGTCAGTGCGCCTTTAGTCGTTATTACTATCACTATTCTGGGCAGCACTAAAGACCGGGACAAGCATATACTCACCCGCTCTGCAGCCGAGCCAGGAGAGCTAGTGGCAGTTACCGGCGAGCTGGGGACCGCCGCCGCTGGACTGGAAATGCTCACCAAAAAACTTCAATTTGACCCTCAAGCCACTGCCTGCCTTGACCGGGCTTTCCTCCACCCCTACCCCCGAATAGCTGAAGGTCAACTATTAGTCGACCAAGGGGTGAAAACAGCTATAGATTTGAGCGATGGGCTGATTTCAGACCTAAATCAGATATGTAAGAGCAGTCAGGTCAGCGCACGAGTGGAAATTGACCGGGTGCCCATTGAGCCTATAGTCAAAGCCCAGTTCAGTGAGAAAGCCCTTGAGCTGGCACTATCAGGGGGGGAGGACTACGAACTTTTGTTCACCGCAAGGGCTGAAGTAATAGATAAGGTAAAAAGGGCAGCTGCCTGCCCGATAACGGTAATCGGTGAGATTGTGGCTGGTAAGGAAGGAGTAACCCTAGTTGACAGCCAGGGAAATCCATTTAATCTGGGCAAGGCAGGGTGGGAGCACTTTATTACAAGATGAACCACCTTGAGATAATCAGCCATAGCCCTGAACAGACCCAGAAATTTGGAGTCGGTATTGGTGAGCTCGCCTTGCCGGGTGATAACTTTCTCCTGATGGGAAGCTTGGGAGCGGGAAAGACCTGCCTCACTCAGGGCATCGCCTGGGGACTGAATATTGAGGAGTATGCTGTCAGCCCCTCCTTTGTGGTAATTAGGGAGCTTCAGGGCAGGCTGCCTCTATATCATATAGACTTCTACCGGCTCGACCATTTAGAGGAGATTGCACAACTGGGTCTGGATGATTATCTATACGGCAATGGTGTTTGCGTAGTGGAATGGGCAGAAAAGGGGGTGAGTTTGCTGCCACTAGAGCACCTGCTAATTGAAATAAGCTATCTTTCCGATACCGAGCGTAGCCTTAAACTCAAGCCCAGTGGCAAACGCTATCACCAAATAGTGGCACAACTGAAACAATGCAATTGGCAATAGATACCTCAACAGACACCGCCAGCATCGCTCTGGTTCAAGATGGCGAAGTGCTAG
>DAOWJM010000116.1 GCA_030640325.1 Dehalococcoidia bacterium
ATTCTTTTTGGGTGGATAGAAGCTTGGTTGGTTTCCAGATTGAGCTGAAGCAGTTGACCGAAAGGGATAGCCCTGCGTTTTTCCACCAATCTTTGTCTGAATGAGGTTATTTGTGGGAGAGAATCAAAAAAGTTGGTTTGTAATTCATACCTACTCCGGGTATGAAGAACGAGTTAAGAAGAATCTAGAGCAGCGCATCAAGTTCATGGACAGCGCCGATGAGATCTTACAGATAATTATACCTACTGAGGTGGAGATTGAGGTTAAAAATGGGCAGCGGCGGAATGTGGATAGGAAGATATTGCCTGGCTACATCCTGATTCAGATGAGGATGAGTGACCAGAGCTGGAATATAGTGCGTAATACCCCCGGTGTCACTGGTTTTGTTGGTAGCGGAAGCAAGCCAGCTCCTCTGCAGGAGGAGGAAGTCAATCAGATTTTGAAACAGATGGCAGCCGAAGCACCCAAGGTCAAGGTTGGTTTCCGCGAGGGACAGAGTGTGCGGGTGACCAACGGTCCCTTTATTGATTTTGTGGGCGTGGTGGATGATATAAGCCCGGAAAAGGGTAAGGTCAAGGTGCTTCTCTCCCTTTTTGGGCGTGAGACGCCTGTGGAGCTTGACTTCTTACAGGTGGAGAAGCTTTGAGCTAGGAGACAAAGTGGCGAAAAAGGTTAAAGCAGTGATTAAATTACAGATTCCAGCAGGGAAGGCAAATCCTGCGCCACCGGTGGGTCCTGCCTTAGGGCAGCACGGGATTAATATTATGGCCTTTTGTAAGGAGTATAATGAGCGCACTTCCAACCAGGCTGGCTCTATTATTCCAGTGGAAATAACTGTCTTTGAGGACAGGTCATTTACCTTTATTACCAAAACACCTCCAGCTACTGATTTGCTGAAGAAGGCATTAGGCATAGAAAAGGGGTCAGGTGCTTCTGGCCATGAAAATGTGGGTGTGTTATCTCGAGCTCAACTTCGCGAGATAGCTCAGCTTAAGGCTAAGGATTTGAATGCTACCAGTATTGAGGGGGCGGAGCGAATTATTGAGGGCACAGCCCGAAGTATGGGGATTGAGGTGGAATAAAGTGGCAAAACACGGTAAGAAATATGGTGAGGCGGTAAAACAGTTAGACAGGACCAAGGCTTATTCTCCTCAGGAGGCTATTGAGTTAGCCAAGAAGGCGTCTTATACCCGATTTGATGAGACTGTTGAGCTTCACCTTCGGATGGGTGTTGACCCACGAGATGCCAATCAGCAGGTGCGTGGTGTTGCCCTCCTGCCCCATGGGTTGGGCAAGGGGGTGCGGGTTTTGGTTTTTGCTCAGGGCGAGGCGGTGAGAATTGCCGAGGCAGCGGGGGCAGATTTTGTTGGCGGTGATGAGTTGATTAAGAAGATTGAGGATGGCTGGTTAGATTTTGATACTGCTATTGCTACCCCTGATATGATGGGCAAGGTAAGCAGGCTGGGGAAAATCTTGGGGAGGAGAGGATTGATGCCTAACCCCAAGTCGGGAACGGTGGTAGCTGCCAATGACCTGTCTAGGGTAATCGGTGAAGCCCGCCAAGGGCGAGTGGAATTTAGGCTGGACAGGTCAGCTATCATTCATGTCCCCTTGGGTAAGGTTAGTTTTGAAGATGATAAGTTGATGGGCAACCTGGCAGCAGTGGTGGAGGCAGTGGTGAGGGCTAAACCTAGCGGTGCCAAGGGTCAGTATGTTAGAACCGCCTCTTTAACTACTACCATGGGACCTGGTATAAGGCTTGACCTTAAACCAACCTTATCTTTAACTTCTGGTTAATACTGTTGAAAGGGGATACTTGATGGAAGACGTTGCTATAGCGGGAGCGGGTCAGAGTGTTTTTTCTCGTAAGTGCGGTGTATCTATCCGTGAGTTGTGTTTTGAGGCTTTTAAGGAGGCGATGGAGGGTCTAGATATTACTGGTGATGATATAGATGCCTCCATTATTTGTTCTGCGCCAGAATATGATAAGCAGCGCTCACCCGCAGGCTTGATATCGGAGTATTTGGAGTTAACCCCCAAGCCGAGTTTCTATGTTGAGACGGTATGTTCTTCCAGTAGCACCGGGCTAAGAGTAGCTTGGTCACTGGTAAAGGCAGGTCTTCACCGAGTAGTAGCGGTAATAGGTTTTCAAAAGATGTCAGAGTTGACCTCTCGTGAGGCTGCGGAGAGGATGGGAAGGGGAGGGGATATAATCTGGGAATCGCCCTTTGGTCTAACCATGCCTGCCGGTTATGCTATGTATGCCCGGGCTCATATGGCTAAGTATGGGACTACCGAGGAGCAACTGGCCAAGGTGCGGGTTAAGAATTCACACTACGGGGCTAGCAATCCCAAGGCCACCTATCGCAAGGAGTTGAGCTTGGACGAGATTTTAGGCTCAGAGGTGGTAACTAGTCCGCTGAAGAAGTTTGATTGCTGCGCCAATGCTGATGGCTCCTCTTGTATCATAGTAGCTAGAGGAGATGTAGCTAAAGGGATAACTGATGTTCCAATCTGGATTATAGGTCTGGGTGCGGCAACTGATACTATGACCATGTCAGGAAGAGAATCGCTTACCGGCTTGAGGTGTGCTCAGGAGGCAGGCAAACAGGCTTATCAGATGGCTGGCATCGGAGCACAGGATATTGATGTAGCTGAGGTTCACGATTGTTTTACCATATCCGAGATTCTGGCTTATGAAGACCTGGGCTTTGCCAAACCGGGGGAGGGGGTGGGGTTGATAGAGGAGAAGCAGACTTATGCTGATGGGAAGATGCCAGTAAATGTTGATGGAGGTTTGTTATCCAAAGGTCATCCTATTGGTGCTACTGGGGGCTCACAGATTAGAACCATTGTCCACCAGCTCAGAGGGCAGGCTACTGAGGCTCAAGTGAAGGGAGCGGAAATAGGCTTGGTTCATAATATAGGTGGCATTGGGCAATATGGCAATGTAACCATTCTGAGGAGGTAGCTGAATGGGCTTTGAGAATTTTGGCACAGTTAGCTTTACCGCAGAAGCAAAAGCGGCGGATTTTATAACCTACCTGGAGGCAGGTAAAGTAATGGCAACCAGGTGTCGGAAATGCGGGGTTAGTTATTTCCCACCGAGGATGGATTGCCCAAGGTGTTTGTCCAGCGATGTGGAGTGGTTTGAAATTAAGGGGGATGGTAAGCTGATTAGTTATACTGTGGTGAATTACGGTCCAACTGGGTTTGAGAATGATGCCCCATATATTCTGGCTTTGGGCGAGTTTGACGGTGGCGTTCAAATCTTCGCCTGCTTAAGTCGGGATATTGAGCAGAAGGATATCCAGATTGGTATGGGTTTGGTGGTGAGCCCAGTAAAACTGCCTGACAATAGGATTGCCTACGAATTCAAAAAGGGCTGAAAAACACTGAGCTACTGGGAATCATAATAAGATAAGGAGGTTTAAGATGCCTGAAAGAAATGTTTGTATTATCGCCGGTGGCATGAGCAAATGGGGGGTTAGAGAGGCAAGCATAATAGATATGGCTCAGGAGGCAGCGAAGGAGTGCTTTGATGACATCCCAGCGCTTAAAAGGAAGGATATAGATGGCCTTCTATTTGCCTCTTCCTATTGTGGAAGGCGTTCCTTTCAGGTCAATATAGCTCCGGTAGTAGCCGAGCGTATAGGCATTAAACCAACCAGCATGTGCACCAGGGTGGACACCTTGTGTGCCGGGGGTAGTTCAGGCATTATCTTGGCTACGGGGCTAATAAAGTCAGGGATTGCTGATGTTGTGATGATAGCCGGTGGCGAGAAGCTCTATACACCTCAGAGATGGGAGACCTATTACAGCGAGCTTGCTTCAATAGACCATGATTGGGATGGAGCCCAGGGAATGGGACTGCCACCCCCTTACTTTAGCATGACTGCTCAGGAGCATATGAAACGCTACGGAACTACAAAGGAACAACTGTGGGCAGTCTCGGTCAAGAACCGGAGAAACGGTTCTACTAATCCCAAGGGGCATTTTCAAAAGGCGGTTACAATAGAAGAAGTGATGGCATCCAGGGTGATAGTTCCTCCCCTCAGTCTTTATGACTGCTGTCCTATCACTGATGGGTGTGCAGCGGTGATTCTGACCTATGCTGAAAAGGCGAGGGAGCTCACGGATAGACCCTTGGTTTATATTAGGGGGTCTGCTCAGGCAGCACTTCATAGCATGTCAATTAACTGGCCTGGTGAACATCTGGCTGATTGGCTTCACATGAGAACGGCAGCCAAAAGAGCTTATGAGATGGGGCGGGTTGGTCCTGAAGATATCGATGTTGCTATGACCCATGACTGCTTCACTATTTCTGAGATTGTTGAGATGGAGGAGCTGGGTTTCTGCAAGAAGGGGGAGGGCGGACCCTTTGTGGAGTCAGGACAGAGTGATTTTGGGGGGAAGGTCCCAGTAAATACCGATGGCGGGCTTCTCTCCTGCGGGCATCCCTTTGGCGCAACCGGAATCCGTCAGGCGCGAGAGATACTCCAACAGCTACAGGGAAGGGCGATAAGGCAAGTAGAGGGTGCTGAGATAGGGCTGACTCACAACCTCAGTGGACTCAATGTTGAGCATACCATACTCATTTACGGGAGAGAACCTTAAGAATTTAGAAAATCATAAGGGGGGAGTTATGCCAGTACCGGGAATACCGATTTTGGAAGGTAAATACCCATCAACCATGGACCTTTATCCCTTGGAGGCTAAGGAGTTTAACCGAGTTCACCAGTTTTATGAAAACCTTAGGCAGAAGAGGTTTACAACCACAAAGTGCAAAAAATGTGGTCATGTGCCTTTCCCTCCCCGAGTTGTCTGCCCTGAATGTAATTCAGAAGATTTAGAGTGGGTAGACCTTCCCACTCGGGGGAAAGTGCTTCGGTTTACCGAGGAGGTAGCGGGAGTCCCTCTTGGCTTTGATTCACCTCTGATTCACGCCCTCATTGACCTGGGTGATGGACGTAAGTTTGTCTCCCGTATCATTAATTGCAAGGAGGGAGAACTTAAGGAGGGTGATGAAGTTCAGCTTGCTGTCTTTGATGTACCTCCTATGATAATAGAGAAAAAAGGTGTGATGACGGAAGCAGAGAGGGTTTTCTTTGCCTTCGAGCCGTCAAAAGCAGAGGTCAAATAAATAAGACGAAGCAAGGCTTCCTGAGACAGTGGGTGCTGCTCGAGGCTTAATTAACTGCCTGCCGAGGAAAAAACAGGACTTTCAGTGGCAAGTCCTTGTGTGGCAGGCACAAGGACTTACTTTTTAACATGAATGTTTAGCAGTGTCGGTTAGGGGGTAAGAAGGATGTCCAGGGAAAAGAAGGCGCAGATTATTGATAGCCTACAAGAGGTTTTTTCTCAATGTAGCATTGGTGTTCTAACTGATTATCGGGGGCTATCAGCCCCTGAGATGACCAACTTGCGTCGCAGGCTGAGGGAATCGGGTATTGAGTATAAGGTGGTGAAGAATACGCTGGCTCGGTTTGCTGCCGAGAGAGCAGGCAAGGAGGAACTACTCAGCTTCTTTGAGGGTCCAGTGGCTATTGCTTTTGGCTACGGTGATATAACTGAGCCAGCTAGAGCCTTAGCCAACTACATTGAAACCTCAAAGGCAACCATGAGCATAAAGGGAGGCTTTTTACCTGATAGGCTGCTTACCTCGGAAGATGTAGCCACCTTGTCCACATTACCATCGAGGGAGATATTATTAGCCAAGGTTTTGGGTGGGATGCAAAGTCCCATCTCGGCTTTGGTCAGCCATCTTACCGCCCCTATGAGGGGGATTATAGGGGTGCTACAAGCAAGGATTCAACAAATGGAGGGAGAATAAGATGCCACAAAATGAAGCGAAAGGCAAAAAAGCGACCAAGAAGCCCAGTGTCAAGGCGGAGGCGGGGAAGAAGCCCACAGCCATTGATGAGATAATGGCTACTATAAAAAATATGACTGTGCTTGAGCTATCGGAGTTGGTCAAGGCTCTGGAGGCTGAGTTTGGCGTTAGTGCTCCTGCTCCGGTGGCGGCACTGGCTGAGGCAGCAGCTCCGGCTCCAGCGGCGGCTGAAGAGAAAACGGAGTTCACCGTTATTCTCAAGGATATAGGGGCTAACAAGATTAGTGTTATTCGGGCAGTGAGGGAGTTAACTACCTTAGGGCTGAAGGAGGCAAAGGATTTTGTGGAGAGTGCCCCTCAGACGGTAAAAGAGGGGGTTAGCAAAGACGAGGCAACGGCGGTAAAACAGAAACTGGAAGCCGCTGGTGCCACTGTCGAGTTTAAATGAACCTGGGAGGTTGACTGTGCCTTCTGGCGATTATTTTATACCCGTGGGCATAGGTGGCTTTTTTGCCATCCTTGGCATAATTTTGATTGTCTTGGGCAAGGGTGAGGAGAGGGCTTATTATGATTCCCTTGCTAGTCGCACTGATGCCAGGGAGTTTCTGGAGCACTGGCCCGAGCGCCCCAGAGTGGGGGCAATAAAGATAGGTGGCTGGATAGCTCTTGCCGTTGGCTTGCTTATGGTGGTTATGGGCGGTGCCTTTTGGCTTTGGGGTTGAACAAGGTGAATAAAGAGCTCTTACCTCCAGACGAGGCGCGCAGAATTGGCTTGCAGTTTATCCGTGGTAAGTATTATCAGGCGCAGATCACCATTGATGAGCCAAGTCTGGTTACTGATGGAGCCTTTCCCGTGTATCACCTAACCGGTGCCATCAAAATGCCATCCCGCGGTGTGGTATCAAGGGTATTTTCCCCGGCGGCGGAATATACCTTCAACATGCAGATTCATGCCTTAGAAGGAAGCATCCTCAATTACGAGCTGAGGTAGAGACAAGCTTACACCAAACTTCTCGGTCTATATTGAATGGCTTCAGCTATGTGGTGGGCTTTGATTATATCGGCATTTTCCAGGTCGGCAATGGTGCGACCTATTTTGAGGATGCGGTGGAAGGCGCGGGCAGAGAGGTAGAGCTGCTTCATTGCTGCTTTAAGTAAGCTCTGGGCTGATTCCTCTACCTGGCAGAACTCCCTTACCTCGGTGGGCATCATCTCAGCATTGCAGGCTAAATTTGTTCCCTCAAAGCGCTGGCGCTGTGTGGAGCGGGCAGCTTCAATCCTGGCTTGAACCCTCTCCGATTTTTCTCCCAGCCTATCGTCAGCCAACTTCTCATAGTCAATGTGGGGCACCTCAACAAAGATGTCAACCCGGTCAATGAACGGTCCGCTGACACGCTTCTGATACCGGGCCACCAGACCGGGGGAGCAGGTGCACTGTCTAAATGGGTCTCCATAGTAGCCGCAGGGGCATTCGTGCAGAACATAGTTGAGCATTGGAATCCTCCTCAATCCAATCTTTGCTAAAAGCGTATACTATACTGACGGTGGGTGTGCCATCATGAGATTTCCCAACCCTTATTTCCCGAAGTAGAAGCTCAAAAACTTTTCGCTTGGTTTCAAAGGTAGCATCCTTAACTCTTTCTCTCAGAGTATCGAGAATATCGCTAACATCCTGTAATTTACGCCTCTGTTCATCTTCGCTTGTGATGGCTTCCTCCAGTTCCTGTATCCTTCCACATACTAGCTTCCTGCTTACCTTAATGTCAGCTAACGCTCCATCCAAGGCTTCCTGTGAATAATCATCCGCCGGGTCAGCATATCTCACCAACAACCTTTGCTCTGCTTCCTTGAGTTCCCCAAGCCTGTGCCGAGTTTGTGCCAATTCAGCAATATAGTCTGCTTGATGGCAAGCGTCAAACTTATCTTTAAGGGCTTCTCTGACGACCTCTGGCTTTTGTATAAACTCGCAAATCTGTTGCCAGATTAAATCCTCGACCAGGTCACCTCGAATCGTAGGAGAATAACACCTTTCGGACAGGAGGTTGCCCCTGTTACCGTTTCTGTTACAGCGATAGTAACGGACTTCACCCCTACTCGTGTGGCTGTAGTAACCAGTATAGCTATGCCCACACAAATCGCACTTTACTAGACCCCTTAGCAGGTAAGGCCTACGATGAGTTCTGTCAGCCCAAATGTTATTTTCCCGCAGCCTTATTTGGGCAGCCTCAAAAGTGGCCTCATCTACTATAGCAGGGCATTTTCCTTTAATAAGTTGCCTCTTTTTGCTACGCTTCCCATACACCCACTCTCCCTTGTAGGCTGGATTTCTGAGCATGTTGTAGACCCTTCCAGGGCGCCAAATGCCGGCGGTTGCTTTGCCCCTTATACCTCGCTTATCCATGCTATATCGTGTAGGGATTCCGAGCGCATTTAGTCTCTGGGCAATGCTATAGCAGGTCATTCTATCGTTGACCAGCCAATGAAACATATCACGGGCAATCTTTGCCTCTTGCTCTTCAATCTCCAGTTGCTTGGTATCAGGATTAAGCCGATAGCCATAGGCTACAATGCCACCCGAATATAAGCCCTTTTCTACAGCTTTTCTGACACCATCTCGGCTTCTTTCTATAAAGGTATTCCTCTCCCATTCGGCGAAAGTAGAAGCCATACCCAGATAAGCCTTGCCCATTGTGGTTGTGGTATCAAATGGCTCAGTTACCGAGGCGAGGGAAATGCCTACCTCTTCCCATTCAGCTAAGGTGTTATACATGTGGCGGTTACTCCGGAAGAGTCGGTCTAGCTTATGCACCAGCACAATATCAAACAGCTTCGCCTTAGCATCTTTCAAGAGCTTAGTTAGGGCTGGTCTCTCAAGAGTTGTGCCTGACCAGCCAGGGTCTACATACTCCTCAACTGCTTGGTAGCCCCGTTGCTGGCAATACCTATGCAAATGGTCAAGCTGGTTCTCGATGCTGAAGTTTTGGGCTTGCTCCTCCGTGCTGACTCTTGTGTAAAGTGCAGCTTTCATACCTTCCGCCTCCTATCTTTTTTCTCAGTCAGCAAGTATTCCTTTCTAAGCTTCTTGGCGATGACTTCTTCTACCCAATCCTTCATGCTCTTCCCTTCTAACGCAGCCTGGGCTTTTATCTCACGCCATAGTTGCTCATTTATGTTTCTTAAAATTTTATCCATATCTTACTTCCCTTTATTATATATTAAATGTGGTGGGTTTTAATAACCGAGGTCCCACCAGACTCGGAGAGGATTTACTCCTCTAGGAATGCCTTTGGTATTCCAGGAATTAACTCTAGCTCATCCTCTCGAAAGCCACAGAATTTGCCGTCGTGCTCTCCGGAGGTCAGCTTGACGGTTACGGGGTATTTGGCTAACTCTTGGTCAGCTACAGCCATGATTACCGCCTCTTGGTCCACCAGCTCTGGAACTTTGTGGCATTCCTTGATGAGTACCTTGTCGCCCAGTTGCACTTCTTCACCTCCTTATTCCATTTCTGAGGTTGCGTTATTCATCAAGTATATCATATACATCTTGCTTTG
>DAOWJM010000023.1 GCA_030640325.1 Dehalococcoidia bacterium
GCTACCGAGGCGGTAGATAAAGCCCTTGATTTAGCCGCCTCCCAAAAGCCTGACTAGCCCACGGTTAGGGGAGCAAAGTGTCAACTATTGAAAGGGTCAAAGCCAGGGAAATCCTGGACTCCAGGGGCAATCCTACACTGGAGGTTGAGGTAGAGCTATCTGAGGGCACCGCTGGACAAGCAGCGGTGCCCTCTGGAGCCAGCACCGGCAAGTATGAGGCGGTAGAACTCAGGGATGGCGATGGCTCCCGGTTCGACGGACTGGGAGTGCTCAAGGCAGTAGCCAATGTCAACCAAGATATCGCCTCAGCTATAATCGGAATGCCAGCCACAGACCAGGCAGTCATTGACCACAAGCTTATAGAGCTTGATGGCACTGCCAACAAGTCACGCCTGGGGGCTAACGCCATTCTGGGAGCATCGTTAGCCGTGGCTCATGCTGCAGCTGACCTCCTTGATATGCCCTTATACCGCTACCTGGGTGGGGTCGCTACTTACACCCTACCCGTCCCCATGCTGAACATCCTGAATGGCGGCAAACATGCTGCCAACTCAACAGACTTCCAGGAGTTTATGGTGGTGCCTGCCGGAGCCAGCAGCTTTGGTCATGCCCTGCAAATAGGCACTGAGGTTTACCATTGCCTGAAACAGGTGCTCGAGGATAAAGGGCTGAATACCAATGTCGGCGACGAGGGGGGATTCGCCCCTTCTTTATCATCAAATAAGCAAGCAATAGAGGCAGTCCTCTCTGCCATTGAAAAAGCAGGCTATAAGCCGGGCGAGGACTGTTTCATCGCCTTAGACCCAGCAGCCAGCGAATTCTATAAAGATGCTCAGTATATCCTGCATAGAGAAGGTGTTTCTCTCAACACCAAGGAAATGGTTGATTATTATGTCAAGTGGGCATCCAGCTACCCTATTATCAGCATTGAGGATGGCATGGCTGAGGATGACTGGGAAGGTTGGCAGCTCCTGACAGAAAACCTGGGCAGCAAAGTCCAGCTTGTTGGCGATGACCTCTATGCTACCAATGTGAACCGCCTGAGCAAAGGCATCGAGCTAAAAGCGTCCAACTCCATTCTTATCAAGCCAAACCAGATTGGCACGCTTACCGAGACCATTGCTGCCATCGAGATGGCGCAGCAGGCTGGCTGGACAGCGGTAGTGAGCCACCGCTCCGGCGAGACTGAAGATACTACTATAGCCGACCTGGCTGTGGGTCTGAATACAGGCTTAATTAAAACTGGTGCCCCCTGCCGCTCTGAGCGCACTGCCAAGTATAATCGCCTTCTCAGAATAGAAGACGAACTGGGGGAGAATGCCGGATTTGCCGGGATGCAGGCTTTTTACCATTTGAAGCAATAGGAAATGAACGAACTAAACATATCAGGGAAGATTCCAAAACAGATTAGAAAGTGGACCTGTCACAAGCTTGAGTGCTTTTCTGATTATATTGAAGCCTATACCAGAACGCTGGACAATAACAGGTGTTGCTACCTGGAGCTATATGCTGGATGTGGTAACTGTATCTGTAAGGGCACCGACTGCATTATTGAAGACTCAGCACTTCGGGCATTAAAAACCGAAACAAAATTTGCCAAATATATACTTATAGTAAGAGACAGCCAGGATGCCGACAGCCTAAAGCAGTTGACAGCGTCATATGATACTGCTGATATAAAAATAATAACTGGCAACTGCGTTAATGAGAAAGTCCTCCAGCAAGCATTTGACCTCATTCCCCGCTCGGCATCCAGCTTTGCCCTTATTGACCCACCGGGCTACAGGAAGCTGCGCTGGTCAACAATCAAAAAACTAACTGCCCACGGGAAGGACTGGAAGGGTCATAAAATAGAGCTACTGATAATCTTCCCCCTGGAAATGGCTCTGCTGCGGAATTTAACTCGCCCCGAGTGCGAAGCCTCAATAACCAGACTCTATGGAAACCGCAAATGGCAGGAGATTAAGCAAAAAAGGCTAAAGGGTAAAATAGGACCGGACGAAATGAGACGCCAGTTGGTGAAGCTATTCAAGGCAGGATTAAGAGGTCTGGGCTACAAGTATGTTGAGGATTTCAAGCCTGCCTCACCCTCCAGCCAGCCCTTTTACCACATAATCTTGGCTAGCGACAGTAAGAGAGGGGCTAAAATGATAAGCGACGCCTGGGGCAGAGAAAGATACCTGCCCTGCGAGCTACTCTACAGCAGGAAAGATAGACCTTAATGAATAAAATCGGCATTACTACCACCGTTCCTATAGAAATACTTATTGCCGCCGGCTATCAGCCGGTTGACCTGAACAATGTCTTTATCACTGACCCCAGCCCGGAACGGCTGGTCAATATCGCCGAGCGGGCAGGCTTCCCCCTAAACTGCTGTAGCTGGATTAAGGGGATTTACGGGGTATGTATGGATTATGGAATTGATACCGTTCTCTGCGTTACCACCGGTGATTGCTCCAACACCGTCATGTTAATGGAGGTTCTCAAGCTTAAAGGAATCAACGTCGTGCCCTTTGCCTACCCTGACAAGCCGGCCCCCCAGCAAATGCAGCATGCCTTGCAGGCACTGGCTGAAACCCTAAATACCAGCTCGGATGCTGCCGAGCAAGTCAGAGCTGAGCTCGAGCCCTGCCGCCGCCTGGCGCTAAAACTCGACGAGCTTACCTGGAAACAAGGACTGGTCAGCGGCTGGGAGAACCATCTATGGCTGGTATCCGCCTCGGATTTCAATCAAGACCACCACCAATACCGCCATCAGCTACAAAAATTATTACACCACTGCCAACAGCGTCAGCCCTATCCCTCAGACTGGCTCAGACTAGCCTACATCGGTGTGCCTTCGGTCTATGGTCAAGACCTCTATCACTACCTGGAGAATAATGGGGGCAGGGTGGTGTTCAATGAAATTCAGCGCCAGTTCGCCATGCCCCAGCCAGGAAGTTCATTGGCTGAGCAATACTCAAACTACACCTATCCATACTCAATATATGAGCGGCTAAAGGACATCACCACCGAGCTAAACAGGCGCCAGGTTGATGGGGTTATCCACTATGTCCAAGCCTTCTGCCACCGAGGAATTGGTGACATCATTTTTAGAGATGCCTTGAGATTGCCCATTCTAACCCTGGAAGGGAACGATGACTTTTTCCTAACCAATCATATAAAAACAAGGGTTGAGGCTTTCCTTGATATGCTCCAGCGCAGTCGACGAAGGGTAAAAATCGTTGAGGAGGTATAAAAATGGCAACCAAAATCGGCATTAATGGCTTCGGGCGTGTGGGCAGATTAACCCTGAGGGCAGTTAACCAATACCATAACGGCAAACTGGAGGTGGCAGCCGTTAATGACCTGACTGACACCAAGACCAACGCCCACCTATTAAAATGGGACAGCACCTATGGTCCCTATCCTGGTGAAGTAAAAGCCACCGAAGATTCAATCATTATTGATGGTAAAGAGGTAAAGGTGCTATCAGAACGCAACCCGGGTAACATCCCGTGGCATGATTATGGCGTAGACATAGTGATAGAATCAACCGGTTTATTTACCGATGCCACCAAGGCAGCAGCTCATCTTCAGGGCGGCACCAAGAAGGTGCTCATTTCAGCCCCGGCGCGCAATGAGGATATAACTATCGTCCTCGGTGTCAATGAAGCTCAATACCAGCCAGATAAGCACAAGATTATATCCAACGCCTCCTGCACTACCAACTGTATTGCCCCGGTGGTCAAGGTACTGCACCAAAGCTTTGGAGTAAGCAAGGGGCTGATGACCACTATTCACGCCTATACCAATGACCAGAGACTCCTGGATATGTTCCATCATGACCTGCGCCGGGCGCGAGCAGCAGCCCTGAACATCGTTCCCACCACCACCGGCGCAGCCAGAGCGGTAACTCAGGTTATCCCCGAACTCAAAGGCAGACTCCACGGATTAGCCTTCAGGATTCCGGTAGCCACGGTCTCCGTTGTTGACCTCGTCGCCGACCTAGACAAAGAGGTCACCGTGGAACAGGTCAATCAGGCTTTTCAGAGGGCTGCCGCTGGACCGCTAAGTGGAATTTTGGAGTATTGCCAAGAGGAGCTGGTCAGTATGGATTTCAAGGGTAACCCCGCCAGCTCTATCATTGATGCGCCAAGCACTATGGTCATTGCCGGCAATATGGTCAAGGTGCTGGCTTGGTATGATAACGAGTGGGGCTATAGTTGCCGCCTAGCTGACCTTGCAGCCTATGTCGCTGGTAAAGGAATATAGCAAACAATAGACACCCTACCCAAAAGTAGGGTTGACATTGTCTAATAACTATGCTTAAAATAGTACAATACTTTAATATCGAGGTGAAAAAATGAAATTGGTAGTTGTAGGTTTTGGACAATGCGGTGGCAGGATTGCCGATGAATTTGCCCGGCTAAATAAAAGGGCACGTGGTCAGCGCGGGACTGAGATAATTATCGGCGCTTTCGCTGTAAACACGGATGCCGCTGATTTAAGCGGGCTACAAACCATAAGACCTGATTACCAGCATAGAATCCTTATCGGAGGTCGAAGGACCGGTGGTCACGGCGTAGGTAAAATAAATGAGTTGGGGGCTGAGGTAGCCAGAGAGGATGGCGACAAGGTTATAGATGCCCTAAGAACAGCCCAGCGCTTCTTTGAGACCGATGCCTTTTTACTCATCGCCGGTGTTGCTGGCGGCACAGGCTCAGGGGCACTGCCAATAGTCACACAAATGATAAAAGACCGCTATATGGATAAGCCGGTCTATGCCATGACTGTTCTTCCCTTCACTCATGAAGAGACAACCGAGGAAAGAACTATTTACAACGCAGCCACTTGCCTTAAGTCTATCTACCCCGTAGCTGATGCCATATTTCTTACTGACAATCAAAGGTTTGTCAGGAAGGACTTCTCGCTGAGAAATAACCTGTCTCAGATTAATGCCCTCATGGTTGAGCCATTCTATAACCTACTTTGCGCCGGTGAAGAGACGAGACGCAGGCATATTGGGGCAAGGATGATTGATGCCGGGGACATAATACAGAGCCTGGTAGGCTGGACAGTAATAGGCTATGGTAAAACACAACTGCCCCTTTTCAGGTTCTTCTCCTTCGGAAGGAATTTCAGAAAGAAGAGCACCGAAACTCACCGAGGAATTCAGGCGATGGATGAAGCCCTAAGCGAGCTGTCAGTGAAATGCAATCCTGCGGAGTCGGGGAGAGCACTATACCTCGTCTCGGCACCAGTTAAAGAAATGAATATGGACCTAGTTAAAGACCTGGGAGAGTATCTGAGAGATATGACCCCGGAGGCGGTGATAAGGAATGGCGACTATCCCAGGGAAAAGAGTGTAATAGATGTAACCCTAGTCCTATCTGAACTTGGCGCTGTGGAAAAGGTAAAGACATACTATGAAATAGCAACCCAGTTTATTCACGCGGCTAAAGGCAGGGAAAAACAGGCCGAGAGCAAACTTAGAGAAATAGAAGATGTAGCAAAGGATATACCCTCATTACTATAATCAGCTATCTAAGCCCGTTTGCCAGCTTTACTAGTGGGTATATTTAAACAGTGATTCAAACTAGTAAAGCTGGCTTTTATTTAATAACCGGCGTCTATTTGCTCAAAAACCCCCTTTGGAAACCAGATAATATGGAGTATAATAGAAGCAACAAAGATGGCATTTCAAGTTTTTTATCGCAAGTGGCGTCCCCAAACCCTAGCCGAGATAGTCGGTCAGGAACAGGTAACACAGACTCTGAGTAATGCCCTCAAAAGTGGTCGCGTGTCTCATGCCTATCTTTTCTATGGTCCACGAGGAACAGGCAAGACCAGCACCGGGCGTATTTTGGCTAAGGCGGTGAACTGCCTTACCAATGGCAAGGGCGAACCGTGTAATGCTTGTGAGATATGCCGGGCAATAACCGAGGGCAGGGCTTTAGATGTCATAGAGATTGACGCTGCCAGCAACCGGGGCATTGATGAAATCAGAGACCTTCGCGAGAAGGTCAACTATGCTCCCAACCAAGCCCGCCACAAGGTCTATATTATAGACGAGGTACACATGCTCACCAAGGAAGCCTCCAATGCCCTGCTCAAGACCCTTGAGGAACCGCCGCCTTATGTTATCTTCATTCTAGCTACCACTGAAGTCCATAAAGTCCTGCCCACAATTCTATCACGATGTCAGCGCTTCGACTTCAGGCGTATTTCTCAGGCAGATGTAGTCTCAAAACTAACCCATATTTGTAGCGCAGAGGGCATTCACATAGAGCCGGAGGGGCTGCGGCTTATCGCCAAAAGCGCTACCGGTAGCCTACGAGATGCCGAAAACCTGCTGGAACAATTGACCACCTACTATGGCACTGAAGTTGAACTCCGCCAGGTTCAAGCCATCCTGGGTATCACCGGAGACGAGAGAGCTAAGGAGCTAATTCGGCATATTGTAAATAATGATATTTCTGCCGGGGTGTCAACTATAAACAGTGTCAATAGCGATGGCTTGGATTTGCGCCAATTTAATCGGGAAGTGGTGGAATACCTCAGGGAATTGCTGCTGATAAAGACCGGCTCCGAGGAAGCTGTAGACCTCACCGCCGATGACATAGCTGAGCTGAAGGAGCTGGCAGCTAGAACTTCCCTGGCTCAGATATTGAAGGCAATAAAGCTCTTTGGTCAGCTTGAGATTGGTTTTGATAACTACTCTACCTTACCCCTGGAGCTAGCCCTAGTTGACTGTGCCTCGCCATTGGTTGAAGAAAGAGAAAGCCCCGCCACTCCACCCGAATATCAACCTCCCCAGCCGGTAAAAGAGGTCTCCCCACCCAAACAGCAACCGGTCAAGCCTAAGTCAGCCGGTGTGCCCAAGGTAGAGCCACTGAAGGCAGAGAGCATTCCCGCCGCCTCACCAGAACTCCATAATGAAATTGAGCGATTGAGATTAAACTGGAGGCAGGTTATTGAGCAAGCACCGGAGAATGCCAAAAGAACCCCGGCTATTGCTATTCTCAGAAGCGCCGGGGTTAAACCGGTGGCAATCGAAGGCGATACTGTGGTCCTAGCTTTTAGATATCCCATTCACAAGGAGAAGATGGAGACGGCTGAAAATCAACAGGTTGTCAAAGAAACCATAAGCAACTTCCTAGGGCATCCCTGTCAGGTGCGCTGCATCTATGAGCCAGAAGATAACCACCTGGTGGAAGCAGCAAAAAGGATAGGTGCCCAGATTACCAGCGTGGAGGAGAAATGAACAAGTTTATGTTGCGCCAAGCCCAGGAGCTTCAGGCAAAACTAGCCAAGGCTCAACAAGAGTTAGCTGACATTACAGTTGAAGCATCCTCAGGAGGAGGTGCAGTTAAGGTTACCATCACTGGTCAGATGAAAATACAGTCGGTAAAAATATCGCCTGAGGCGATAAATCCGGATGATGTGGAACTGCTGGAGGATTTGGTATTAACTGCGGTAACTGAAGCCCTTGCCAAATCCCAGGAACTTGCCGCCCAGCGTCTGGGTAAATTAACTGGAGGTCTTAAAATCCCAGGGCTAACCTGACAAGGAGGCTGATATTGAACCAAGGTCTTATACCTACCGCCGGCGCGGTATCCAGGCTCATCCAGGAGCTAAACAAACTGCCCGGCATCGGACCAAAGAGCGCCCAGCGACTCGCCTACCACCTGCTTCGAGTTCCAGAGGAGCAAGCCGAGCTGTTGGCTAACGCCATACTATCGGCAAAGCAGAAGACCAAGCTATGCTCCGTTTGTTTTAATGTCGCTGACTCCGACCCCTGCCCCATCTGCCGCAATGACCAGCGAGACCGGAGCAAGATTTGTATTGTGGAACAGCCGCAGGATATCGTGGCTCTGGAGCATACCAGGATTTATAACGGGCTGTATCATGTGCTCCACGGCGCCATCTCGCCCACCGAGGGGGTGGGGACTGACGATATAAGAATCAAAGAGCTTATGGAGCGGCTGCAAGGTGGCTCAATAGATGAGGTCATCCTGGCGACCAACCCCAATCTTGAGGGGGAACAGACCGCCATGTATCTGAATAAGCTGATTTCGCCCCTAGGCATCAGGGTTACCCGCCTCGCCCGGGGACTCCCCTTCGGCACCGAACTGGAATATGCCGATGACGTTACCCTAACCCGAGCCATTGAGGGAAGGCAGGAATTTTAGCAAGGAGGTGATATAATGGCTGAGAAATCGACCCATAAGAGGCTGAAATCCGAAATTGCAGGCAAGACTGGTCGCAAAGAGGTTGCTATCAAGGGCGGACGACGTATCGATGTAATGACTAAGCATAAGGCAGTAGAAATAGAGCGGGGAGGCCCCTCTCAACTTGAAAAAGCAGCACACCGATTAAAAGACTCTCGAAAATCTCAAAAGGTTCTTGTAGCACCATCAAAATCTATGAGCAAAGCACGAGAAGCAATGCGAAAAGTCGGGGTGTCAGGTACGGTTCGCAACATTTCTGGCACAAAACGTTCATATGTTCCTAAGACAACAAGGCCCTCAGGCGGAAAAAGCCGAAAATGAGAGCACAGCATGTTAGCTATCGAACTCTTGACCATTTTCTCAGTGATGCTGTCAGAGGGGTCTTGACCCCAATTTTGTATTTCGACACCAATGTCCTCTTGGACATAATTGATAACAGGGACTGGAACTCACTAAATCTTTATCGCTATGCATGGCAAAATCAATGGCAATGTGTAAGTTCTATCTTTGCAAAAGTAGAAATGCTTGAAGTTAAACAATTCCATCGATTTAAAAGGCAAAAGCAACGAATTGGCTGGTCTAGTAGCCACATAAAAAGGGAATTACATAAACGTGACCTTCCCCCTCGTATTTTAGGAAACATCTCAAGAAGCCTAATAGCTCGTTTAAAATACAGATGTGAATGTCTCAGTCCATACTCATGCCTTGTTGAGGATGGTTGGGTAAAAGCGGAAGAAGTGAAGCGTAAAACAAATCTTACTGACAAGGATTCAATCCATCTTGCTGAAGCTCTTGCTATTGCTTGTGACCTATTTGTAAGTAGAGATGGCTTTTTGCTCTCAGTGGCAAAGAGATACATATGGGCGGAACGTCCTGATTCTGTTATTGGAATTCTTAATTCAGTTGGAGCCCAAATCTGAAAAGAATTTAGGGCACGACAAATAACGCGGGCATAAAATAGTTCAAATGTCTAAGCCACGAACTTATCAGACGGAAGCTATCATTAAAAGGGGTTTATCAAGGGTAGATTGAAGGGGCGGTAGCCCCTTCAAAACCCATACTTCCCCCTTTCCTTTTAAGGAGAGGGGGATAAAGGGGGAGAGGTTCAAGAAACAAGAGCAGGATTGTAACGATGATATTAATACTTAAAGAAGATATAATCTCCGAGTTTGAGGGAACTGTCATTGATATTGAGACTATTGGGGAATTTGACGAGCGCTTTCGATATACTAATGATTCAAGGGAATACCAGTATATGCAGCAGGTCATCTTTGGATTTATCAATAAACATTCCCTTAACATATTGTGTGCAAAGGGGATGGAAGCAATTAGTGACTTAAAAGCTGAAACACAGAAGCTTATAGATAGCTTAGAAAGACCTTTTTATGCGTTCCAAAGTGCATTCGAGAGAGGACTTTTCTTCCACCAGCTTAATAAAAGGATTGATTTCGATGGCGAACTACAACGTTATAGAGGAGAATCAAAAGGAAATGCGAGAACTGAATTAGATATCCCTAATTATGGTGATCCTTTTAATGATGTGGGTAAACTATGTATGACAGCATGGGAAAATGGACAATTTGATAGTGCAATGACGCACAATAGAGCATGCCTTTTGAAAGAAAGGGATATTTTGATAAAAAGAGGATTTAGAGAGCCAGATGAGTTAAAATTCATGAAACAAAAGTAGTAAAAATGTCCAAACCACGAAATTATCAGACTGAAGCCATCATTAAAAGGTTGTTTATCAAGGGGTAGATTGGAGGGGCGAAGCCCTGTTCACTAACTATACTTCCTTCTCTCCTTTCAAGGGGGGACAAAAGGAGAGGGTTCAAGCTAAATAAGTAGTCACTATGATTGTAGTTACCGGAGCAA
>DAOWJM010000029.1 GCA_030640325.1 Dehalococcoidia bacterium
GCAGTGTTTCGCCACCCAAGAATCTGAGTGAGGCACCGCCCCCGGTAGAGACAAAAGTCATCTTGTCAGCTAGTTTCATTTCAGTTACTACCTCAGCGGTAGAGCCTCCCCCAATAATAGTAGTAGCCTCAAGACCAGCTAAAAGTCTAGCCATGGCTTGCGTGCCCTGAGCAAATTGAGGTATCTCATATATGCCCATAGGTCCGTTCCAGAAGATTGTTTTGCACCGCCGCAGTTCTTCGGAGAAGTTACTGATAGTCTGAGGACCGATATCTACAATTCTCCACTCTGGGGGTATATCCCCTACTGATACTGTTTTGACTTTGGATTCAGCACTGAGTGTATCGGCAACAACTACATCAACTGGGAGCATCAAGCGCACCCCTCGCTGGGCTTCCTCCTTCATCAGCTTAGCAGCAAGCTCTATTTTATCATTTTCCACCAAGGATATGCCCACCTCATAAGATTTAGCCTTTAAGAAAGTGGCTGCCATGCCACCACCAATCAGAAGACAGTCTATCTTATCCATGGTATTTTCCAATACGCCGAGCTTGTCACTCACCTTGGCACCACCAGCAAGCCCGGCGAAGGGGTGACCTGGATTGGCTAAAATACCCTCCAAGACCTTGATTTCCCTCTCAACTAGTAAGCCAGCCACTGCGGGCAGATAATTGGCAACACCCACTACTGAAGCATGGGCTCTATGACTGGCACCGAAGGCATCGTTTACATATATATCAGCAAACCGGGCTAAGGTTTGAGCAAAAGAAGCATCGTTTTCTTCCTCTTCAGGGTGAAACCGGATATTCTCTAGGAGCAAAACATTGCCCCTCCTCAATTTTTCTATCGCCTTCTCTACATCGGAGCCAATACAGTCGGTAGCAACTTCCACTGACTGTCCCAGAATCTGTGATAAGCGCTGGGCGACAACGGCTAATCGTAGTTTTTCAACTACCTTTCCCCTGGGTCGACCCAAATGGGAGCATAGGATAACCCTAGCCCTTCGGTCAATAAGATATTTGATAGTAGGCAACGTGGCTTGGATACGGCTATCATCAGTAATAGCCCCTGTCTTTTCATCTAGGGGAACATTGAAGTCAGCCCTCACCAAGACCCTTTTGCTGCCAACATCTATATCTCTGATTGTCAGCTTATTCATTTATTTATCAACCTCACCCCCTTAATTTACCCCAAAAATCAAGATTTTCGGGGACCCCGATTTAATCCCCCTCTCCTTCAAAGGAGAGGGGGAAGGACAGTGCTTGAAGGGGCGAAGCCCCTTCAAGCTTCCTCTGATAAACGGCCTCGTATTTATAAGCTGGAATACAAAAATATCAGGTGTAAGCTCAGACACCTGATATTTCTAGCTAACTTTCATTTATATACAAAGCCACGCGTCCCTTGCCAATGAATAAATAATTGAAATTAGAGGCTGGGAAATAACTCCAAGACCTGTTTAGCTATCCCTTTAGCATCAAGACCATACTTAGAACGGAGGAGGGCTTGAGTGCCCTGCTCCACAAACTCATCAGGGATACCAATGCTTTTTACCCGGATATCACTGACGCCTGATTTTTGAAGAAGCTCAACTACACTATTGCCGAAGCCACCGCTGAGAGCATTCTCCTCAACTGTAACCAGGCGCTTAATACCACCGGCCAAGTCTATTATAAGTTCAGAGTCCAGCGGCTTGGCAAAACGGGCGTTGACCACTGTAGCCTCAATTCCGTTTGAAGCTAGCTCCTGGGCTGCCTCAACAGCAGGAGCCACAGTAGTTCCTATGGCTAATATGGCTGCGTCTTTGCCATGCCTTACTATTTCTCCCTTACCTATGGGAATCTCATGCAACACCGGGTCTAATTCTACTCCCAAACCAGAGCCTCGGGGGTATCGTATAGCCATAGGATGTTTTGACTTCACTGCTGTGTAGAGCAGATGCTGAAGCTCATTCTCATCCTTGGGTGCAGCTACTATCAAATTAGGAATAAATATTAGATAGGAGATATCAAAAGCTCCCTGATGCGTCTTGCCATCTTCGCCAACAATGCCACTGCGGTCGATAGCAAAAACAACGGGCAAATCCTGGAGGCAAACATCATGTATGAGCTGGTCCAAAGCGCGCTGCAGGAAGGTGGAGTATATAGCCACAATAGGTATGAAACCCTGTGCAGCCAGCCCAGCGGCAAAGGTAACAGCGTGCTGCTCACAGATTCCCACATCAAACACTCGCTGCGGGAACTCAGCCTCAACTATACTCAAATAATTTCCTTCAGGCATAGCCGGGGTAATTGTCACCAGCCTGGGATTTTCGCGAGCTAGGCGAAGCACAGTCTGAGCAAATACCTCGCTGTAACTTGGTATTGCCTCAGTGCTTGCGCTTTTAGCTGGCACACCATGAAAGTAAACAGCATCACCCTCTGCTGGAAGATAGCCTTTGCCCTTGGTGCTAATAACATGAACAAAGGTTGGCTTCAAGCGGTAATCCCGTGCTTGGGTAAGAGCTATTTCCAGCTCATGAATGTTGTGCCCGTCTATAGGTCCTATATAGGTGAAGCCAAGCTCCTCCCAGAACACTGTTGGCATAACCAGGCCCTTGAATCCTCTCCTAAGCCATTGGCCTATTCGCCATAGCCGTTTGCCCCCGGGGAGAGAATCCAGTACCCGCCTGCTCTCCTCCTCTGCCCACCGATAGCGGTAGTCAAACCGCACCCTGCTCAGCAGTTTAGCTAAACCTCCAACAGTAGGTGAAATAGACATCCCATTATCATTTAGAATGACGCAAACCCTGGAGCCCAAGTGTCCCACCTGGTTTAGTGCCTCAAGAGCCATCCCTCCAGTTATAGCCCCATCACCGATAATAGCAATCACATGGTAGTCATCGCCCGAAAGGTCACGAGCGATAGCCATACCAAGGGCAGCGGAAACAGATGTGCTGGCATGGCCAGTGCCAAATGGGTCATGCTCACTCTCACTACGGCTGGTAAAACCGGATAACCCTCTATACTGACGCAGAGTAGCAAAATGCTGTCTCCTCCCGGTAAGCAGTTTATGAACATAGCTTTGATGTCCCACATCCCAGATAATCTTATCCCGTGGGCTATCAAATACCCGATGTAGAGCTATGGTAAGCTCGAC
>DAOWJM010000073.1 GCA_030640325.1 Dehalococcoidia bacterium
AAAAAATCTCCTTACCCAAAGAAATATAAACAGAGAATTATCGCCAAGATACCTATGCCAATGAACAGACCGTAGAGCTGGAGCTGCCCGGTATGTGCCCTCCTGATAGCCCTGCCCCCAGCCATAGTGGCGTTGGCTACCCCATTAACTGCCCCATCAACACCATAGGTATCAAACCCCTGCAAGCCAGCGAAAAATCCACCGACCAAAACCTTGCCCACAAAGACATCCTCATAGAGTTCGTCAAACCAGTATTTCCTGTAGAACAGGGTATATAGTGGCTTGAACATGCTGCCCACTCGCTCCGCTGAAAGCCATTTAGCGCTATATATCGCGTAGGCAAAAAGAATACCCAGACCAGCCGTTATCAGTGACATCCAGGGTAAGGGGTGAGCCAGGATACCAAAAAAGCCCTGGGCGAAACTATGCGTCTCGCCATGACCCATAAACTGACCAAAGCCCCCGGTAACATTCCAAAAACCAGAAACCACTGCCAGGATAGCCAGCACTACCATAGGCATAACCATAACCGATGGCGATTCGTGAGGCTTGCCATGAGCCTCTGAACCACCCCCACGATACTCGCCACCGAAGGTCAAGAACACCACCCGGAACATATAGAAGGCGGTCATAAATACAGTGAGCATCGCCAGATAGAACAGTATCGGCTGGCTTTGTAAAGAGGCAGCCAGAATCTCATCCTTGCTCCAGAATCCAGCCAGTGGCCAGATGCCAGCAATACTCAATGAGGCGATAACAAAGGTGGCATAAGTCCAGGGCATAAACTTGCGCAGTCCACCCATCTCTCGGATATCAAATGTCCCCGTGGCATGATTGACACTACCTGCCCCGAGAAATAGTAACGCCTTGAAGAAGGCGTGATTAAACAGGTGGAAGATGCCAATGGCTATGCCTCCAGCCCCCAGCCCCAGCATCATATAGCCCAGCTGGCTGATAGTAGAATAAGCCAGGACCCGCTTAATATCGGTCATTACCAGCCCCATGGTAGCGGCAAAAATGGCGGTAAAGCCACCGATGACCGCCACCGTGGTCAGCGCCTCAACCGAGTGGGAAAAGAGGGGATAGCAACGGGCAACCAGAAAGACGCCAGCAGCTACCATAGTGGCAGCATGGATAAGAGCGCTAACCGGGGTCGGACCCTCCATAGCATCAGGCAGCCAGGTATGGAGCGGGAATTGAGCTGACTTGCCTACAGCGCCAGCAAAGATGCCAATAGCCACCCAAGTAAGGGTGGTGCCAGCCAGAGCCCCGGCTATAGCCAGTGAATGGAGTTCAGCAATATCAAAGGTTCCGGTATTGTAATATAGCAAGAGGATAGCCGCCAGGAAGCCGAAGTCGCCCAGGCGGGTAACAATAAACGCCTTCTTAGCTGCGTTAGCCGCCGCCGGACGATGGAACCAAAAGCCAATAAGAAGATATGAGCATAAGCCAACCATCTCCCAGAAGACGTAAAGGAAGAGTAGATTGTCAGCCAGAACTAAAGCCAGCATTGAGCCGGTAAACAGCGACATAAAGGCAAAGTAGCGGTGATAACCGGGGTCGCCCTTCATATAGCCCTGGGAGTAAATCTGCACCATCAGGCTGACCAAGCTAACCACAATGAGCATCACCACTGTCAGCGAATCCACAATCAGCCCCAGGTGAATGGTAATCCCACCCTCAATAATCACCCAGTTGATATCGGGCACCGGTAATGAGTGACCGGGGGCAGCCATCACCTCCATTAACGCCCAGATTGACAGACCAAGGGAAGCTGTAAGAGAGGCGATAGTGATATAGCCACCAAGCTTGGGCTTATGGTTCAGAAAGGGTCTGAAGAATAAAGAAACTATTATGAATGAGAAAAATGGCAGTAGAAAAATAAGCCAGACCAGTTGATACGGCATTACAGCTTCCTCAATACCTCCTGTATCACGTGCTCCTTATCCTTGGGCACCAGGATGGAATAAGTAGCCAATTCCCTGTCCGGAGGCTCACCAGAGAGGGACAGGATGCGGGTGGGTATTCCCTCACCCTCAAAGAGCTCCTTCCACATCTCAGCGAGCATTAAGCTTTTTGCCTGTTTAACCTCTACCCACATCTTTTTTTTCACCCGCGTTTCTGATTAATCTTTTCGAGCGCTTCCTTTACACTACGAGATAAATCGGAATCTTTTGCCTCAGTTTTGAGAATTTTATTGAGCGGCTCAACTGCTCGCTCATCACCTATCTTACCTAAGGTATACACGGAAACCTGGCGTAGTGTGATATCCTCTCCCTTTCCAAGGATTTCTATTAATAGCTCGACCACTCTTTCGTCCTTGGTTTCGCCAAGGGCTCCGATAATATGCGTATGCAGTTGCCGTAACAGTTCAGCCGCTATTTCGTCCTTAGTTTTGCCACTGTATATCATAATATCAGTCTCACTGAGCCCCTCATACAGCTTGTGCCGTAGCTTCTCGTTGCTCTCCCTATCCTTAAGAAGTCTTATTAATGGTTCAACCATGCTCTTGTCCTTATTCTCAAAGAGAGCTCTGGCAACATAGTGACGCACATTCCAGACTGTCGAGTCATCCCCGACATTCCAGTCTTCCGGGTGTAGGAGAGCTTCAATCAACGGTCCCACCGCTTTCTCTTTCATCTTAGCCAGAGCTTCCACAGCCAGGTTGCGGAGAAAGTAGGAGCTATCCCTTTGAGGGTCAAAATACACATATTTCCTACTAAAAACTTCTATTAACGGTTTAACTGCTCTCTCATCGTTGATGTCGCCGAGAGCCGGGATAATTTCTCCCGCAGTTACATCCGAGGGACACATCGGGTCACGAAGGGTCTCTATCAATGGTTCAACCGTCCCTTTATCCTTAATCTTGGCAAGACTTCTGATAGCCCCTGCACGCACAGTCAATACAGAATGAGCCATAGCAGCCTGATAAATCTTTGTTATCGTTTCTACGTCTCCTGCGGCTTCACTCTTATCAATAATGTCCTGGAGGGCGTGTCGAGCCGGCTCATACACACGACTGCTAATATGCCCGGCTGCTTCTATTAACCCCTCAATATCTCTTTTTTCTTTCAGCTTCTTAGTATTCGGTTTTCGGCTAAATATTCCCATTTCCCCCCCTCCTTTTTGTCACCAAGGAGAAAGCCAGAACTACCACTTCATCAAGTCAATTTTGGTGGCATCTATAGTTTCTCGGTGGCGATAAATGGCAATTATTATGGCTAAGCCGACGGCTACCTCGGCTGCCGCCACCACCATAATGAAAATA
>DAOWJM010000040.1 GCA_030640325.1 Dehalococcoidia bacterium
AGGCTTCTTCACGCCGTATTTGCGCTGAAATTACCAGGAGGCTGGTCAGTAGAGGTGCCGAGGGTATCATACTGGGATGCACTGAACTCCCCTTGCTTATTCAGCCCAGTGATATAGATGTTCCGCTATTTGATACCACTCGGCTCCATGCGGAAGCAGCAGTCAATCTGGCACTGGCTGAAGGGTAAAGACAAAGGGGCTGGGCTCACGCCCAGCCCCTTATCTAGCTATTTATGCCGCCGGTACCTTGGGCAGTTCAGCCTGTGCCTTCCTTACCTCTTCCTCAGGATAGGCATAATCTACCAGTTTACCTGATAGGTAAGCCTCATAGGCAGCCAGGTCAAAGTGCCCGTGTCCGCTATGGGCTATCAGGATGGTTTTTGATACACCTTCTTCCCTGCATTTAAGGGCTTCATCCATAGCTACCTTGACATTGTGGCATGGCTCAGGACCGGTGAGAATGCCCTCAACCTGAGCAAACTTTACCCCAGCCTCAAAGACGGCAGTCTGAGGCACAGATACGGCTTCAACCAAGCCCAGTCTATGGAGGTGGCATATAGTAGGTGCCATACCGTGATAGCGCAGTCCACCGGCATGGATTGGGGGCGGAATAAAGCCATGACCCAGGGTATACATTTTAATCAGGGGGGTCATCCCAGACAGGTCACCAAAATCATAGGCATACATTCCCTTGGTCACGCTAGGGCAGCTTTCTGGCTCACAGCAGATGATGCGCAGGTTTGGTTTCTTCCCACTAATCTTGTCCCGAATCCAGGGGAAGAATTGCCCGGCGTAGTTTGAGCCACCGCCAATGTTGCCGACAAGGATGTCTGGGTATTCACCTGCCATCTCCATCTGTTTCCGGCATTCCTCGCCGACAATGGTCTGATGAAGCAGGACATGGTTAACCACGCTGCCCAGGGAATATCTATAGTTTTCATGATGCTCCATCATATATTCCATTGCCTCGCTGATAGCCAGACCCAGGCTGCCGGGGCAATCAGGCCATTTTTCCAGCATAGCTCGCCCTGACTTGGTCTCCGGACTGGGGCTGGGGACACAATTAGCCCCATAGGTCTCCATTAGGATGCGGCGGTATGGCTTCTGGTGGTAACTAATGCTGACCATAAACACCTTGCACTCAAGACCAAAAAAGCGAGTCCCCATGGCTAGGGCACTGCCCCATTGCCCAGCACCGGTCTCAGTTGCTAAGCCCTTGAGCCCTTGTTTACTGGCATAGTATGATTGAGCAGTAGCGGTATTGGGCTTGTGGCTACCAGCCTGACTTGTGCCTTCATATTTATAGAAAATTTTGGCTGGTGTATCCAGAGCCTTCTCCAGACGATGCGCCCGATACAAATTTGTTGGTCTCCAGGTGCGGTAAATAGCCAGCAGCTCCTCAGGGATGTCAATCCAGCGGTCAGTCCTATTGACCTCTTGCTTACCACACTCCTCAGCGAATACAGGTGCCAGGTCATCTGCGGTTATTGGCTTTCCCGTTCCTGGGTGCAGCATTGGTGGCATATCCCCAGGCATATCAGCCATAATGTTATACCAGCGAGTTGGCATGTCCTTTTGGTCAAGAAAGTATATTCCTCTTTCGAATTTTGCCATTTTCCCCTCCTTTTATTTTTTAGTTTGTAACCCTTTTTAGTTTTCCAGCTCTCACCTCCTTATAAAAAGCCTCCCACGCTTATTCCTGCTTGCCCTCTGGATTCCTAGTTCCTATCTTTAAACACAGCAGGGCTCAGAGGCACAAAACATTGAACCTTCCGAGCCCCTCATCACACACTATAACCCTGCCGATAACCATCTTTGTTCCCCACCCCCTCGCCAATATTATCTTATTCTAAGTGTGTAACAGCATCTCCAAATTAGATTCAAATCATATTAACATAGCTTTCAAGCTCATTAACGCTCGTGCTGTAAGTTTTTCAATTAATTCACATTATATCACGCTTGTCAAGAAATTTTTCAAGAGCCAAATTGGCAGTGGCGGTGTGACTTCCTTTCCGAAGACTAACCTATATTGAATCTCTGGGCAGCCTTGGCAAAACCAGCTAGGGAACCTTCCAGTGTCCTATCATCAACACAGTATGATATCCGAAAATACCCTGGTGACCCGAAGCCGCGACCAGGCACAGTGAGCACCCTCCACTGCCGTAGCTCAC
>DAOWJM010000136.1 GCA_030640325.1 Dehalococcoidia bacterium
ACTCTTAAGGGCAAGCTGGCATTGAAGATTCCGCCAGAGACTCAGAATGGGCGTGCCTTTCGCCTGGCAGGGCAGGGTATGCCCCATTTGGGCAATTCTGTCCGTGGCGCTCTGTTGGCTAAGGTGAAGGTGGTATTGCCCACCGACCTGACTCAGCAGGAGAAGGAGCTATTTAAGCAGCTTGGTCAGCTTCGCTCAGGTTGATAGGATAAGTTATTATGAATCTTGATGATACTGAACCATGTTATGTGATAAGTGTAGCTGCCAGAATGGTAGGTGTGCAAACTCACACCTTGCGCTATTATGAGAGGGTTGGCATAATAGAGCCATCCCGGTCTCGGGGCAATATCCGGTTATATTCGGAGAGGGATATAGCTCGCCTAAAGCGGGCGAAGACCTTGATGGATGATATGGGGGTTAATCTGGCTGGGGTGGAGGTTATTATCAGAATGATGCAGCAAATGCTTGAATTGCAAAACCATGTGCAGGAGCTGGAATCGGAGCTAGATAGATTAAGGCAGGCAGGGCATTAGTCTGGTGCTTGCTGGTGATAATGTATAAGCTATATAGAGTATGTAAGTTATGAGGATGTGAGGTGGTTTATGAGGCAAGAGAGATTTACTGAACAGGCGCAGGAGGCATTGGCTGCTTCCCAGCAAATAGCTACGCAGTTCCAACATAGCCAATGGGATGTGGAGCATATTCTGTTAGCCCTCTTGGTGCAAGAGGAAGGGCTGGTGGGGAAAATCTTAACCGAACTTGGCGCCAGTGTGGACGCAGTGCGAGGTGAGGTGGAAGCTACTCTGCAGAAAACGCCCAAGGTTACCTATGAGACGACGCAGATTTATGCCACACCGCGTATCGCTCAACTGATAAAGACAGCTGGTGATAGGGCAGACGACTTTAAGGACGAGTTCATCAGCACCGAACACCTGCTGATTGCTATAGTTGAAGAAGAAAAGGGAGAGGCAGCCAGAATTCTTAAGGGCTTTGGCGTTGACCGAGAGAAAGTACTTCAGGCTCTGCAGAAGCTCCGTGGTGGGCACCGGGTTACCGATGCCAGGGCAGAGAGCAAATACCGTTCCCTGGAGAAGTATGGTCGTGACCTGACTGAGTTTGCTCGCCAGGGCAAGCTTGACCCGGTTATTGGTCGGGATGAGGAGATTAAGCGGGTGATGCAGATACTTACCCGGCGCACCAAGAATAACCCGGTGATTGTGGGCGATGCTGGGGTGGGCAAAACGGCTATTGCTGAGGGACTGGCACAAAAGATTGTGGCTGATGATGTTCCCGATTCTCTCAAAGGGCGCAAAGTAGTGGCTCTGGATATGGGGGCGTTGGTGGCAGGGAGCAAGTTCCGCGGCGAGTTTGAGGAGCGACTTAAGGCGGTAATGGATGAAATACGCCAGGCACAGGGCGAAATCATTTTGTTCATTGATGAGATTCATACTGTAGTGGGGGCTGGAGCGGCTGAGGGGGCTATTGATGCCAGTAACATGCTGAAGCCAGCCCTGGCTCATGGTGAGTTGCAGTGTGTGGGAGCCACTACCCTGGATGAATACCGCAAGTTCATTGAGAAGGATAAGGCACTGGAGCGACGCCTTCAGCCGGTATTCATCGGTGAGCCTAGCGTTGAGGCGACGATTGAGATGCTTGAAGGACTCCGCCCCAGGTATGAGGCACATCATAAGATTAAGATTGATGATGGGGCTCTGGAGGCGGCGGCTAGACTTAGCCAACGCTATATTTCGGATAGGTACCTGCCGGATAAGGCTATTGACCTTATTGATGAGGCAGCCAGCAAGCTGCGCATTGATACTGAGAGCGCACCGCCCGAGGTTAAATCCTTAGAGCAGAGACTTAAGCAGTTGGTCAATGAGGAGGAGGCAGCCTTACAGCGTCAGGATTATGAGCATGCTGCCCAACTTAAGAGTGAGAGGTTGCGTCTGGAAGACGAGTATAACCAGGCTAAGACCAAGTGGCTTCAGGAGGAGAAGATTAACGGGGTAGTGGATGAGGAGGATATTGCCCAGCTAATCTCTAAGTGGACTGGTATCCCTATATCCCAAATGCGGGAGGGTGAAGCCGAGAAGCTTTTGCATATGGAGGAGCGGATTCACGAACGGCTGGTAAATCAGGATGAAGCGGTTACTGCTATTTGTGAGGCTATTAGACGGAGTAGAGCCGGGCTTAAGGACCCAAGGCGACCTATTGGTAGCTTTATCTTCCTGGGTCCAACCGGCGTGGGCAAGACCGAGCTGGCTCGAACTCTAGCGCGGTTTTTGTTCGATGATGAGAATGCTATGGTGCGCCTGGATATGTCAGAGTATCAGGAGAGGCACACCGTATCACGCCTTATTGGCGCCCCACCGGGATATATTGGCTATGAGGAGGGGGGACAACTTACCGAGGCGGTGAGACGGCGTCCCTATCGGTTGATTCTGCTGGATGAGGTGGAAAAGGCGCACCCTGAGGTATTCAACAGCTTGCTCCAGATACTGGATGACGGGCGGCTCACCGATGGTCGTGGACGCACCGTGGATTTTAAGAATACGGTGGTCATTATGACCAGCAATGTCGGTGTTGAGTTTATCAAACGGGATATGACCATCGGTTTCGCGGCTAGGAAAGATGAAGCCAAAACTCAGAAACAAGCCTACGACACCATGAAGGAAAAGATACTGGCGGAGATGAAGAAGACCTTCCGCCCTGAGTTCATCAATCGGATAGATGAGATAATAGTTTTCCATCAGCTAACTGAGGAGCAGCTCAGGAGCATTGTTGATTTGCTGGTGAAGGATTTGCAGGGGCGTCTGGCTGACCGTAAGCTGAACATCGAGCTAAGTGATGAGGCGAAATCATGGTTGGTTAAGGAAGGCTATGACCCGCTATATGGAGCACGACCGCTGAGACGAGCCATCGAGCGGTATGTTGAGAATCCTCTGTCAGCCAAGCTGTTGCGCGGCGAATTCAGCCAGGGTGATACGGTTATGGTTGACCTTGGGGATGAAGGCTTAACCTTTACTACTAAGGCTGCTGAGGCAGTTAGGTAGCGCTATTAGCATTGAAACAAGGAGAGCTTTAGCCCAGAGCTTGGTTGTGGTAAAATATAAAATCCTGAAGCTTATTTAAATGAAATGGAAGATGAAAGCATGAGCCAAGAGGTCAAGAAACGTTGGCCAAAAAGAGAGATTCTCCTAGGTGCCCTAGCAATAGTGGTCACCATTGCGCTTTGCGTTGTCGCTCTTTGCTATAAAGACGATTTAATGAGCATGACGCATATGGCCGGCTATAGCCTCATAGGTGTGCTCATTCTCACCTTTATTGCCGGGAGTATTGTAAGTGTTACACTGATACCAGTCCCCTATTTTCTTCTAGTATTCACCCTGCCAGGTGTATTAGCCCCTCAGTGGGGGATATTAGCGCCA
>DAOWJM010000099.1 GCA_030640325.1 Dehalococcoidia bacterium
ATCCCTTATTGGAATCTCCTCCTCACTATCCATCAACGAAATCTCAATATCTGGGAGGGTGATTTGATACGATTGGTTTAAATATTCAATGATAATTACTTGCTGAGAATCTATTTCCAGGTATCTAGCACCACTTTTAAGGCACTGTTGCTCAATACCATCGACCTTGGCTAGCTGTTCGCAGGCAAGCTTATAGGCAAGCTTATAGCCATATTCATCATTCTTTTGATTGGGCAATGACAATAGACTATTGTTCATCCTGTAACCAGATTAACCACCACTTTTGGCGGGCTGCCCTTAGAGTCCGGCAGCATCTAGCACTGCGGGCACCTTTTTCTCCCAACCGATAGCCATAACATGCACCCCTTGGCACATATCCTTCAATTCTTTGATTATATCGGCAGCAATTTCTATTCCCGTCTGGGCTTTATCTTCAGCCTCAGCCATTTTTTCAATCAGTTCTTCAGGCACAAAAACCCCAGCTACATTCTTATTCATAAATCGAGCCATACCAGCGGATTTCAAGGGTATTATTCCAGCTAAGACGGGAATGTTAAATCCCTCTGCCCTTTTCATAAACTTGGCGAAGGCATCGGGGTCGTAGACAGCCTGGGTTTGAAAAAACCTGGCTCCAGCCTCAATCTTTTTCTCCATCTTTACAAGCTGTAGTTCAAGGGCAGCCCGGGTATCTGCCCCCGGATTGACCACTGCCCCGGGGAAGAAATTGGGCTTCCCCTTGAGCTCATTGCCAACCATATCATAACCTTCGTTTAACCTCTTTATCACCCAGAGGAGCTGCACTGAGTCTAAGTCATAAACTGGCTTGGCTTGAGGATGGTCACCAAGCAGGGGTAAATCGCCGGTGATAGCTAGGACATTATCAATCCCCAGAACATAAGCGCTCAACAGGTCTGATTGTAGTGCTAATCGGTTTCTATCTCGGCAGGTTATCTGGAATACGGGGTCAAGCCCTCTTTCTTTCAGCAGATGGCAGGCTGCCAGTGAGCCCAACCTCATCACCGAGCTCTGCTGGTCAGTAACATTGGTAGCGTCTACCTTTCCCCGCAAAAGCTCAGCCACCTCCTCTATCTCAGTGGTATCGGTTCCTTTCAGTGGACCAACCTCTGCGGTCACCACAAATTTTCCTGTCTCAAAGAGTGGCTGCAAGCTCATCTAACTTTTTCCTCTCAACAGGCTATTATATCTCAAGCCAGGAATGGGAATAGAGGCTCTCGCCCTTAAGAACCCTGATTGTTTTCACATACTTCACCTCTTCCTCACTCAAAGAGGAGAGGCCAGGTTTCTCGCCATCCATCACCCGATATACCAGGTCAACGAGTTCGGGCTTCTCGCCTCTGGCTATCTGAACTAGCTCAGAATCAAAGGCATCAACTATTGCCGAATACAGTCCATACTTCATAAGCATTATCATACAAGTCCGATTAAGATAGGGTCTGAGGTGATGCGGGGTACCGTTGGAGATATTGGACAGCCCTATGGTAGATTTACATTCGGGGGCAATATCGCCCAGCATGCTCATAAACTCAAAACAGGATTTCACCTGGTTTATCTCCACCGACACTGGGGTAAGAATAGGGTCTATCCAGATATCCTCATTAGGGATACCCAACTCGTTGGCTTTATACATGAGGTCAACGGCAAGCATAGCCCGCTCGTTAGCATCTCGAGGCATTCCCTCTATCCCCCACAGAAGTCCTATCATGGAGGCATCGTATTTCTTGACCAATGGCAATTCCTGCTCCAGCCTATCCGGTTGAAGGGAGATGGAATTAATCAGTGCCTTGCCTTTAGCCACCTTCAGCCCAGCCTCCATAGCCACCGGGTTGGTGGTATCCAGAGACAGCGATTTATCGGTAACCCCCTGCACCGTGTTAACTGCCCACTCCATTAACTCATCCCCTGCCTTCCGGGCAGGACCAATGTTAAGGTCAATATAATCAACACCAGCCTCAGCCTCAGCCTTAGCCAGCTCCTGAATAGGCTTGGGGTTCCTCTCCTTCAGTGCCGGACCGATAGTCTGCGACATTATATTTAGATTTTCGCCAATGAGGACCATCTTTCCCTTCCTCATGGTTTCCATGCCTTAAGATAGGCTGGGATGTGGGCTCCATCCCTGGGACCAACCTGAATCTCCCAGCCGGGTAGTTCCTCTTCTAAGCCACCACTTTCGGCAGCAGCATATCCGGGAATTATTAACTTGTGATGTTTAACCATATCGGCAATCCCACACTTCTTAACGAAGGGAGCAATAGCATCGGCGACAAATTTCCCCGCTGCCCAGGCAGTCATAACCGAAAGCCCCTCAGTGTCCTTGACTAGAAGCCGGCTGGGAACCCTGCTGGCTTCCATTTCACCAGAGACAATGAAATAGGTGAGTGAAAAGTTGGAGGTGATAAGCACTGGGGAGTTTTCATCAGGCTCGCCAATATCATAGATTCCCTCCGTGGTTGCCAGCGGCCGCTGGGGGTCAGTATAGATATTCAGCCTTTCCACCAGCAAGGGGAAGAGGCTCTCTCCCTGAAAATCGGAGAGAACGATAATGCTGCCATATTTAGCCACAAAGATAGAGGCAATTACAGCCTCCTTCATCGGGTCATCGGTCATTTCACAGGGGAAAACGATGGTGGGAAAGCCCAGAGGGCGGAATTTCTTGG
>DAOWJM010000046.1 GCA_030640325.1 Dehalococcoidia bacterium
AGCCACCCCTCCAGTTATCCCCCCATCACCGATAATAGCACTACCATGGTAGTCATCGCCCGACAGGTCACGAGCGACAGCCATACCAAGGGCAGCGGCAACCGAGGTGCTGGCATGACCAGTGCCAAATGGGTCATGCTCACTCTCACTACGGCTGGTAAAACCGGATAGCCCTCCATATTGGCGAATAGAGGCAAAGCGCTGTCTTCTGCCTGTGAGCAGTTTGTGAACATAGCTTTGATGTCCCACATCCCAGATAATCTTATCCCGTGGGCTATCAAACACCCGATGTAAGGCTATAGTAAGCTCAACCACACCCAGATTAGAAGCCAGATGACCTCCGTTAGCAGTTACTCTAGTCACCAGCTCCTGCCTAATCTCAGCAGCCAATTGCCCGAGCTCCTGTTTTGTCAGCCCTTTCAAATCTGCGGGATTATCTACTCTATCTAATAGTCTCGGCATCGCTACCCTATTCACCAACCAAATTGGAGAGTCGACCTCATACTAGCAATGTGGCTAAATGATTGTCAAGCTAACGCTCCTTAAGCCAGCTTGACGCTAGTATTGCTTGTTTGTTACATTACCTAAATAAGGTCTCTATTAGGCAATGACTGTGAAGGAAAAGTGTGTCCCCTGAAGAGTTTCTCAGCTTAGGTTTTTCCAAAGAACTAGTGGTGCTTATTATCTCCGCCTTGCCTATTTTCGAGCTGCGTGGGGCAATACCGGTAGCTATAACCGTGTTTCATCTCCCCTGGTATTATGCTCTCCCGTTAGCTATCATTGGCAATCTGCTACCGGTGCCCCTTATTCTATTGTTCCTAGATGCCATTTCCAGATTTCTGAGCAAGGTGGATTTCTTTGACCGATTTTTGCAATGGCTCTTTGAACATACCAGGAAGCGGGGAAGAGTTGTTGAGAGGTACGAACGAATTGGTTTGGCGTTATTTGTTGCCATCCCTCTCCCTGTCACTGGTGCCTGGACAGGTTCATTAGCGGCTGTCCTTTTTGGTTTAAAATTCAAGCATGCTATTTTATCTATCTTTATTGGGGTATTTATTGCCGGCACAATTGTTACCTGCCTGTGTCTTCTCGGCTGGGCTGGGGCAGTAATTGCTGGTGTTGCGCTTTGCGCTTTGGCTATCTCGGGCCTTTGGAGGGCATCAAGGTAACGGGGCTGATATAGGACGCAGTCTTGACCTTTCCCTGCGCCTCGTGCTACATTTGAGTAATAGATATTGTCCCTGTAGCTCAGTTGGACAGAGCGGCTGCCTTCTAAGCAGCGGGTCGTGGGTTCGAATCCCTCCAGGGACGCCACAGTTAGAAGATATGGTAGAATAGCTACCCTCCCCCGCCAGCCTGTCCCCGTTTTCTAAGTCTTCCAGCCTCTTTTTGATGCTGTCCAAATCGTTTTCTAGCATCCGGGTGTAGAAGGGCAAACTAGAAGAAATAGCGTTCTCTCTTCCTGAGGAAGTAGCCTGCAACCAGACCAAGCACCAGACCGCCAAGGTGAGCCTGCCACGCTACATATGGGAAAAAGGAGAGTATAACGAAACCTCCAATAACTGCTACCCAAAGGGGGAGCGGGGCTGGTATGGGGAAAATAAACACTCTCAACCTTGGTCTCATCACCGTGAGTACCCCTCCGAGGGCGAAAATAGCCCCCGAGGCACCTACGGCTATGGAAAAAGGTGATGCTAGAAGGATATAGAAAATATTCCCCAGTATGCCCCCGGCAAAGTAAATTATGAGGAATTTTTTCACCCCAAGCAATCTAGCCAAGTAGCTTCCGAAGAAGTAGAGGGTTAACATATTGGCTAAAATATGTCCTATACCCCCGTGGATAAAGAGGTTAGTCACTATGGTCCAGGGTCTGTCTAAAAAGCCTGCTGGCTGCAATCCAAGAAGCAGGATAAGGTCTTGCTCTATAAGAGTGGCTATAAATAGCAGCAGGTTTATAGCTATTAGAAGCCATACCGCAGTTGGATTGGAACCTCGATATGCCATTACCTTACCTATCGCTGATATTTTTATGGGTTTAAAACCAATCCATTATCGCATATAATAGCCCTGAATTGCTAGCCTTATCAAGGCAGACTGTAAGCACGGCTTCGGAACCTGAGGTGTCCTTAATCCCAAACCCAATCTGTCCTGTTTTCCCAGGCGAGATACAGAACTGATACAATGCCAAAGTGCCCTAACTGTGGTCGGGAGGCTGAAAGAACCAAGGATTTGACTTGCCGGTGGTGTGGTTTCCCCCTGGTAACGAGGCAGTTTCACTGGGAAGTCATAATTTACCTGCTGGCTATCGCCATAGCAGAGACGGTTACCGTTTTTTTTACCCCTCTGTGGGGGATAATTAGTCACATTATCATATTAGTTGTCTTAATATTGCACTCAGCTTTAGCCAGCGAGCATCGCTATCAGCAGCTAGTCCTAGCCTTGGCTCTGGTTCCTTTAGTGCGAATAATGAGCCTTTCTATGCCCCTATCCAATATTCCCCAGATTTGGTGGTATCCTATCATCTATGCCCCACTATTGGCAGCAGTAATAGTGGTAATTCGCCTCACGGGCTATAGACTGGAGGATGTTGGGCTTGCCTTTAAGTTACTCCCGTTCCAGCTAGCAGTGGGGTTGACCGGCATTTTATTTGGTGTGGCGGAATACTTTATCCTAGCACCAGAGGCTATGGCGACTGAATTCACCTGGCAGGAGATATGGCTGCCGGCATTGATACTTCTGGTATGCACTGGATTCGTTGAGGAGTTAATCTTTCGTGGGGTGCTCCAGCGAACCGCGGTGGAGGCATTTGGAGGATGGGGGATAGTCTATGTCAGCCTGCTATTTGCCATCCTGCATATGGGTTTTCTCTCCTGGATTGATGTTGCCTTTGTTTTTTTGGTTGCCCTGTTCTTTGGCTGGGTGGTCAAAAAAACAGGGTCACTGCTTGGAGTGACCCTGTCTCACGGCATAACTAATATAGTGTTATATCTGGTAGCTCCCTTCTTTCTCTAAGCTAGTACCTCAGCAATTTTTACCGCAACCACAGCAGCAAACGCCATCAGCAGCGGGATAGTGCCTACGCTGAGATATCTGCCAATTCGCATAGATGAGCTACTTCCACCTGAGCTGGCCAGCTCCTTAGTGGTTAAAAAGACTATCAAGGTAACTACAGCAGCAATACTTATAGCGGCAGTCAAACCCAGGGCTGCAATAGTAGTTATGGTGGTAATAGTAGTAACGGTGACAGTAGAAATCAATTTAACCCTCCTATCTGTAAGGCTTATATATACTGTGGCATAAAGTGCCGATATTGTCAATAGTCCATTTGGAGGACAGACTTCACTTCCTGACCTCTGACTTTTAACCGGTTTCTATCTTATATCCAGCCACTCGATGATTTATATTAGCACAATTGAGGACATTTGTCAACAGGTTTGCACTCTCCTTGACAGACTATATCTTCCTACCTATACTCAAGTGGTCAGCGAGGTGAAAGATATTGCGAATTATCCTTTACACCGGTAAGGGAGGGGTAGGCAAGACTACCGTGGCTGCGGCGTCAGCACTCCGCTCTGCTGATATAGGTCGCAGGACGCTGGTGATGAGCACCGATGCCGCTCACAGCCTCTCCGATTCCTTTGATATACCCCTTGGCGGGGAGCCAGTGATGATAGTCCCCAACCTGTGGGGGCAAGAAACCGAGCTCACCACCACTGTCAATAAACACTGGAGCATCATCCGGGAGTGGGTCTCCGCTCTTCTGGCGTGGCGGGGTCTGGAGGAGATGATGGCTGATGAAATGGCGGTTCTCCCTGGGATGGAAGAGCTGTCCAACCTGCTGTATATTGCCGACTACTCTGAGAGCGGCGATTATGACACTATCATAGTGGATTGCGCACCAACCGGGGAAACCCTGCGCCTCCTCAGCTTCCCCGAGATATTTACTTGGTGGATGGGGAAGCTATTTCCTATTGGACATCAGGCTGTCAGAGTGGGGCGCCCCTTTGTGAAAGCTATTCTTGATATGCCCGTTCCCGATGAAGAGTTCTTCGATTCTATTCAGCGCCTCTTTCCTCAGCTAGAGCGCATGCGCACCCTCCTCACCGACCCAGAGAAGACCTCGGTGCGACTGGTTCTCAATCCTGAGAAGATGGTCATCAAGGAAACCCAGCGCACCTTCACCTATTTGAATCTCTATGGGTATTTCACCGACCTTATCATCTGCAACCGCGTTATACCGCAAAATGTGACCGACCATTACTTCGACTACTGGAAAATAAATCAAGAGCAATACTACCATACCATCGAGGAGCGCTTTGCCCCCCTGCC
>DAOWJM010000151.1 GCA_030640325.1 Dehalococcoidia bacterium
AGCCCGGCATCAACATCAACTATAAGCTGATTAAGCTCAGAGATAATCCACCTATCAAGCTCCGATTGCTCTACTGAAGCTCCCTCCCCGCCGGGGGTGAAGTGGTCAATATCGGCATAGGTGACAAAGAAGGAATAGACATTCCACAGGGTGGATAAAAAGCGGCGTGTTACTTCAGCCACCATATCCTCAGAGAAACGGCATACATTGCCCGGCGGGGCGGCAGTGAAGAAATACCAGCGCAAAGCGTCAGCCCCATACCTATTGATTACCGCCCAGGGCTCAACCACATTCCCCTTAGCCTTGCTCATCTTCTCCCCCCTGGCATCAAGGATGTGCCCCAGGCAGATAACATTGTTGAAACAGGGGCGGTCGAACAGCAAGGTAGATATGGCATGAAGGCTATAAAACCAGCCGCGAGTCTGGTCAACCGCTTCACTGATATAATCGGCGGGAAATCGCCCGTCCTCAAGCAAGGTATCATTCTCAAAGGGATAGTGCCACTGCCCTATTGGCATGGCTCCCGAATCAAACCAGCAGTCAATTACCTCTGGCACCCGTCTCATCTCTGCGCCACACTTGGGACAATCAAAGGTCAGCTCATCAACAAAGGGACGGTGCAAATCTAATGGCTGCTTAAACCCGGAGAACCCCTGCTTATTCTCCAATTCCCCTACACTGCCCACGCATTCATAGCTGCCACAAGATTCACAATGCCAGATAGGCAGTGGCGTTCCCCAATATCTCTCCCGGGAGAAAGCCCAGTCCACATTATTTTGAAGCCAATCACCGAACCGCCCATACTTGATATGCTCCGGATACCAGTTTATCTCATCATTTCTGGCAATAAGGTCGTCTTTCACCGCTGTTGTCCTGATATACCAGGTCTGCTTGGCATAGTAGAGGAGGGGGGTCTCACAGCGCCAGCAGAAGGGATAGGTATGGCGAATGGTCTCGCTTCGAAAGAGCAGCCCTCTTGACTTCAGGTCATCAAGAATAAGGGAGTCAGCGTCTTTGACAAATAAGCCGGAGAAGGGATAATTTCCGGTGACTTTACCCTGCAAATCTACCGGGTGGACAAAATCCAAGAGATTATCAAGCCCTGCCTGATAGTCAACCTCACCATAGGCAGGAGCCATATGCACTATGCCTGTCCCCTCCCCCAAAGAGACGAAGTCGGTGGCAATAACAGGGTAATTTAATATGCCACCCTTCTTCCATATTATATCTGATGAAGGCTCTCCAGATTCTTTTAATACGTCCATTCTGGCAATAGGAACGTTGAACTCATTGGGGTTAAATAAAGGCTCATACCTCAAATCTACTAAGTCGTTGCCAGTGACCTTCGCTATTACAGACACATCACCCAACCCCACTAAAGCACACAAGGTGTCAGCCATAATAATATATTCATTATCTACCTCTACAATGGCATAATCAGCATCAGCAGCTACCGCTAAAGCCGTGTTACCCGGCAGAGTCCATGGTGTAGTAGTCCACGCCAGTAAATAAACAGGCTTATCCTTAACAAGGTCAAGAAGCCATCCAGCAAAATCAGCCACTCTGTCACCATAACCACCCCGTAACTTATCAAGAAAGCCTGGCTCTGAGTATAACGATTTAGCAATCTTGAACTTTATGTAAACTGAAGGGTCGTCGGCATCCTGATAGCCAAGGGCAACCTCATGGGAGCTGAGGGAGGTGCCACAGCGGGGGCAATGGGGGGTAACCTTATAGCCCTGATACACCAGCCCCCTATCCCACATCCCCTTTATTGCCCACCAGCAGGTCTCAATGTAATTATTGTCCATGGTGATATAAGGGTGCTCCAGGTCAACCCAGAAGGCGATGCGCTCGGTAATTGCCTCCCACTCCTTGAGGTAGCCAAAGACACTCTCCCGACAGCGGGCGTTAAATCGGTCAATGCCATATTTTTCAATCTCTGTCTTGCTGGAAAAGCCGAGTTCCTTCTCCACCTCCAGCTCTATGGGCAACCCATGAGTATCCCAGCCAGCGATGCGCGGGGTATAATAGCCCTTCATCGCCTTATAGCGGGGTATGACATCTTTAAAGACACGAGCCAGCACATGATGTATCCCTGGGCTGCCGTTAGCCGTAGGTGGTCCCTCATATAATACAAAGCGACGACCACCCCGGCGAGCTTCCACGCTCCGCTGGAAGACGTTTTTGCTTCTCCACAAGCCAAGTATACTCTCCTCAAGCTGTGGAAAATTCACCTTACTACCAACATGATGAAACATAAAAACCTCTCTATATATAAAAGTCCCGCCCTCTAGGGACGGGATTTATTACACCCGCGGTACCACCCTACTTCCCCCGCCCGAGGCAGGGGCACTCCTTCAGGGCACACCCTTATGCCCTCGTCAATGATAACGGCTGACGCTACCGACCAAGTCTACTAAGTGGTCTAGCCTTACAATCCACCGTTCGGTTGGTGGCTCGGGAGTGATTTTCAGGGGACGGTCACATCTGCTTCCACCCTACCAGACTCGCTGGAGAGACCCTATCTCCCTTACTCCTCTCCGTCACTGCCTTTTCAAGCTAAAGGTTAGCACAGTTCGACCAATAAATCAAATCGAACCGATTCAGCTATGACTCCTTGGGCATAATAACCACCTTACGAGCCTCGCCCTCACCAACGCTCTCAGTGGTAACATCAGGGTCATCAGCTAAAGCAAGGTGGATAATGCGCCTCTCATAAGCCAGCATAGGCTCTAGGGCAAATGCTCTTCCCATAACCTTCACCTGCTCCGCCATACGCCTGGCTAAAGCCTGTAATGCCTCATAGCGGCGTTGTTTATACCCTTCCACATCAATAACTATAGGCACTCGAGCCTTCGTCTGATGAGCTACGATAAGTCTGACAATATACTGTAGAGATGAGAGGGTCTGCCCACGCCGCCCAATCAAGATACCAAGGTCATCACCTGTTACATCAAGGGCGATGACATCAGAAGCCCCTCCACCTCCCTCAACAGGAGGTTTAGTTTGAGACACGACAGATGCCACCACCCCCATCCGAGCAAGAAGGGTCTCTAAGACCCCCTTTGTCGCATCAGCTATTTCGCTCCCTTCCTCGGGCGCCATCACCAATGACCGCACTCTCACCGTGGCTTCCTCAGCCCCCAGACCGAGGATGCCATGCTTACCCTCTTTTACGACGGTGACCTCCACCTCTTCTCGGGTGACGCCTAATTGCTCTAAGGCTTTTTGGATAGCCTCCTCCACGGTCTTGGCGCTCACTTCCAGATTCTTCATAGCCCAAACCTTCTTCCTCTGTAGAACTCGGCACAACAATATCGGCACCGCCTGAAGGTGCTTCCTCTGCCTGGGCGATGCGTTGCTTATACTTTTTATCCCTAGCAATTTGTTTTCTCGGCGCTGATTTAACCAGACCTCCCCACCCGGTAACAAAATACTGGATACCGATTCTGATAACACTTGAAGTCACCCAGAAAAGACCCAGCCCACTGGGAAATGATAGGGTAATGAAAGCAAACATAATTGGCATCATCCACAGCATCATGGTGCTCTGTGTCTGCTGCTTGGGGTCAGCAGTTGGTGTCATTATCATCTTCTGCTGCAACCACATCGTTCCCCCCACCAAGAGTGCTAGGACCATGTCACCTGTAGCTAAGTTCAACCAAAGGAACTCATTCTGCAAAGGCAGCGTGGAATATACTATCGGCCAGGAATAAAGATACTGAGACAGTCCCAGCAAATTCTCAGGGATTACCGCTAGAACCCGCATTATTGACTGGAATAGAGCTATCCAGATGGGCATCTGGATTAACATGGGCAGTAGGCAACCGGCAGGACTTACCCCAGACTCCTTATACATCTGCATCTGCTCTTTAGCCAGTTTTTGTTTATCCTTGGGATACTTCTTCTGAAGCTCGGCAAGCTTCGGCTGAAGAGATTGCATTGCCTTAGATGCACGAATCTGCTTCATGGTAAGCGGATACATCAAGACGTTAACCACAATAGTCAGCGCAATAATAGCCAGCCCAAAGCTATTGAATAAATACTGAGACAGCACAATGAGGGTGTTTATCACTGGCTGCATAGCAACTAAATTCCATATATCCCCTATACCCACTGAACACTTACCTCACTTGCTACTTAACGGTTTGACTCCACAGCCTTGCCCCTGACTCTGCATTCAGGGCGTGAAGGTTTTGCTCCTGGCTATAAATATAGATAACTCCATCGCTGGCACAAAGGGGGGCATATATAGCTTCCTCCACATCAGCTAATAGCTCAATCTGGTTATCGGCGGCATCCAGAGTGTATATCTTGCCCTCCTCGGAAGCTATAATAATTGAGCCATCAACCAAAACAGGCCAGGAACAAACAGGGCTTCCCAGGTCAAGCCCAGCTACCTTACCACCATTTTCAGCATCTAAAGCATAAATCCTGCCGTCAAAACACCCGGCATAGATGGTATTATTACAAGCCACCGGTCTGGTCCAGAACCATTTCTCAGGCTTGTTCTTAGCCTCGTCCTCGAGCGGGAACTGCCAAATTTGCTTGCCATTTGTGGCATCTACGGCATAAAGGTGCCGGTCAAAGGAGCCAATATAAACCATATTATTATAGACCAGGGGGGTAGAAGCGATAGCCCCTTCAGTCTCAAACGGCTTCTCCCATTTCTGTTTGCCAGTAATAGCATCTATGGCATAGAGCTTTTTATCGAAAGACCCTATGTATAGCGTCTCGCCATCAATAGCTGGGGTTGCCCAAATCTTATCCCCGGTGGGAAACTCCCATTGCTTATCACCGGTGGCAGCATCCAGGGCATAGACCTTGCCATCAGAGCAACCGAAATAGACCTTGCCCAGAGCAACTACAACTCCACTAACAATGGGCTCCAGCTTCCCCTCACGGGGATATACCCATCTCAATGCCCCCGAACTGGAACTAATGGCATAAATCTTACCATTATAGCCGCCAACATAAACCAAATCCCCCACCACTGCCGGATTGCCATAGATAGCTACTGGTGTAGCTGGTGCTGCGCACCCAAATCCACCAGCGGCTGGCTCTGAGGCTTCCAGAGGAACTTCCCACAGGCGACTGCCATCTGATATATCCACAGCGACAAGCTTACCTTCCACGGATGGCGCCGCACAACCAAATCCACCAGCCTGCTTTAAGGCAGGGCACAAAAATAGAGTCCCATCGGCTATCGTCCCCCCTGAACCGCCTTCGGGTGCGGTCTTAATTCCAATACACCCCAAAACGGTTAGCCCAACCAAGAGCAAGATAACCAGCAAACAAATCTTGCTCATCGATACTGCATTATTTCTAATCCTCACTTACCTATTCCCTCCAAAAAGTCCAATATCACGGCACAGGGTCATAGCCACCAGGATTAAAAGGATGGCAGCGAGCTATTCGCCTTGCCCCCAGCCATATCCCCTTAAACAAGCCAAACTTAGAGATAGCTTCACAGGTAAATTGAGAGCAGGTCGGGGCAAAGCGGCAGTTATGTGGCATAACCTGCGATATGGTAGACTGATAAAGTCTAATTAATTCTAAGGCAAGCCTTTTCATATTCCCTCGCTAATAATCGAGCTTGGGATAATAAACCCTGAACCGATTTCTCCAGACTAGCGAAGCTAGCACCGGCTGCTCGAGGACGAGCAATAAATATAATATCCCATCCCGGCTCAAGTTGTGCTGAACGTAAGATTTCCCGAAGCAGACGCTTCACCCGATTTCTCACCACTGCCTTGCCCACTCGTCGGCTAACCGAGAAGCCATACCGGGACAAGGTAAGCCCGTTAGGCAAAGCCTTCATCACCACTAAATCGCTTATCCACGAGCTACCTTTATTATAAACCAACGCATATTGCTCTGACTTAGTAAGGTATTCTTTCCCTCGCATCGTCATACCACAGTCAATCGCTTACGACCCTTAAGTCGTCTTGCTTTTAAGACAGCTCGCCCGCCTCGGGTACTCATTCTTGCCCGAAAGCCATGCTCGCGCTTCCTTGGAATCCTCTTTGGTTGATAAGTCCTCTTCGGCACTACAACTCCGTAATAGATTAGAATGATTATACTTCCGCCGTCTCTGGGGTGTCAATCCGAGGGGAATCTCAGAAAAGCTATAACCCTCTAAAAAACTACTTCCCCCTTCTCATTATCAAGGGAAGGGGGATAAAGCGAATCCTGAGAAAATCGGATTTTTCTGGGTGCTTAAAGGGGATAAGGTTACCGAATATCAAACTAATCGCGTATGCCAACGCCCCCTGTCTTATGGATATGAGCTGGTACATATGGCAGAAGGGCTAAATGCCGCGCCCTCTTTATAGCCAATGCCAGGGCACGCTGATGCTTAGCACAGGTACCAGTTTTACGGCGAGGCCCAATCTTTCCCCTATCCGATATGTAATGACGCAATTTAACCGGGTCTTTGTAGTCTATCACTTCGACCTTATCAACACAAAGAGAACAAAACTTGCGCCTCGGTATATACCTCGGCCTATTCTGCCTTTTGCTCCTTGGCTTATCAGATCTTCGTCCAGCCACCTTTTCTAAGTTACCTAAACCCTCCTAATAAATTTGCCGAATTCTAACCTTCGTCGGAAAATGGAAGGTCCTCCCCCGGCTCTGGTTCACCAGCACCAACTTCACCAGCACCAACTTCCTCAGCCCCCTCCCCGGGAAGAGGAGCTAATACCTGCCTATCAAGAAAGAGCACCCTGTTAGCAACTATCTCAGTTCGAGAGCGCCTCTGCCCATCCTGACCTTCCCAGGTACGGGTATGAAGCCTGCCCTCAGCATAAACACGCTGACCTTTAGTCAGAAACTGGTTGCAATTTTCAGCTAGCCTATTCCAAGCGACCACCGTAAACCACTCCGTCTCCTGCTTACGCTCACCATCGGGGGTGGTATACACCCGGTTAGTGGCAACACGAAATGAGGTTACGGGACTGCCATTAGGGGTGAACCGCATTTCGGGTTCAGTCCCAACATTTCCTATAATCATCACTTTGTTTAACGTCAACATCGCCCTAAACTCCTTTCGCCCTCCTCCAACATCCGTAGGAAACAGGCGTTTCTCCTGATTAACTACTCAATCTTACCAGCAAATGCCGCAGAACCTCCTCAGAAATCCGCAGACTTGCTTCAAGCTCTTTACCCAATGTAGACCTCAATTTGAACTGAGTCAACACATAACTACCCTCCATAAAATGTTTTATTGGATAAGCTAGCTTTCTTTTACCCCACCGTTCTACATTGGAAATAGTGCCACCATTTTCGGTAATAAAACGACTTATGTTATCTATTACACTATCGAGAGCATTATCCGCAACTTCTGGACTAATAATTACCACCAGTTCATAGTCACGAAGCTGCTTATCTTCTTGAGAAACCATAGTCTCCTTAAAAACTAATTAGATATTATAACACACAACAAAGAATACAAACAATACCTCTGGATTAATAGAGACCGCTTATCGTGGGTAATAAACCGCCCTGGCACCAACTAGCTTGACACAATAAAATGCCCCTGATAGACTTTAGCTAAGTAAAAGGTCCGATTACTGACGCCCGAACATCTCACTGAACAAGAATGGCCCCGTGGTGTAGTGGACAAACATGCCACCCTGTCACGGTGGAGAGCGGGGGTTCGAATCCCCCCGGGGTCGCCAATACCTTTGTTCTTGTATAGTTTAAGCATTGGTGTTGATTCTCATTGGTGAGGCAGTCCGGCGGCCCCACCAGTGGAACCCCACCGCTGCCACGAACGCCAGAAAGGCGATGGTCCCCCAGATGAATCGGGGGTCGGTGGGAAAGGCATCGAGCAGGATTCCGCCCACTAATGACCCCACCGATAGACCCAGGATTTCGCTCAATCCGAAGAACCCCATGTACCGACCTCGCCGGTCTCTGGGGGAAAGCTCACCCACCACTGAAAGCGCCGAGGGGGAAAAGATAATCTCGCCAGCCGTTATGATTACTATCGCCCCCAGAGCCAAGGTGAAACTTCCAATCCAGCCCAGGGATAGGTAGCCAAGCCCATAGAGGAGACTCCCCAAGATGAGGGCTCTTGATTTGGCTAGACGGGCGACCCGGCGGGCAACCGGGTACTGGAAGAGAACCACAATCACGCCGTTCATGGTAAGCAGCAGACCATACTGCACTGTGGAAAACCCAATACGGTCTACAGTAAAAACCGAGAGGGTGCTGATAAGCTGTCCCATAGCCAAAAAGACCAAGAGGCTTAACCCGGTGAACACCAGAAAGGTGCGATCAGCGGCAATGGAGAACATGCTGCGAAGGTCTACCTGCTCAGCGGCTCCACGAAAGGACTCTCGGAGGAAGAGCAGGACAAGCCAGAAGGCGAGGGCGCTGGTCAAAGCTGCCACCCCAAAAAGCCAGGAATAGGGGAGGAAAGCCGCCAGATACCCTCCCACCGCCGGTCCAGCAGCCCAGCCCAAGTTCCGCCCCACCCGCAGCAACCCGTAAGTCTCCGTCAGACGGTCCTTCGGAGAAAGGTCCACCACCATTGCCGAGGTGATCGGACGCCTTATCATCGCCGCTGACAGTCCAATGATGTAAACGACTACGATAGCCCATATCGGGGCTGAAACCCCAATCAACACCGCCATTCCAGCGTAGAGGAGCATGCTTATCCCCATGGCTCCAAGGAGAAGAAGTCGGCGACCGAACCGGTCTGAAAGCACCCCACCCACCATCTGGGCGGCGGCAGCGCAGAGTCCACCAATCAGAATGGTCATCCCGACCAGGGTCATAGACAGCCCCCGCTCCAGATATAGGTACAGCGAGAGGAAGGGGAGGCAGAGGGAGAAACCAGCGGCAGTGAGCAGCTCGATGGCGGTGATGAGCCATATCCCAGCCTCGAACCGACCAAAAACATCCCGGCGCAAACCTTGGATTGCTCTTGAGAGCGAGTCTATAGTTAACCGCACAAATATAAATCCTTTTCTTCGACTTTGTTATATTTTCATGTTAGGTGCGAGGCACAAAGTACCCCAGCAACCTTACGGACAAGACGAAGGGAAACAACCACGAGAGTGTTATAGGCCATTCAGAGCGGCGCCTAGTGCAGCCAAGCTCTGTTTAATCTCGCCTTCCATGTTAAGCCTAAAGCCAAATGCTTGGGAAAAGGCTCGAAGTAGGCTTTCCTTGATATCCTCAACTTCTACTTCATAGCCTAGCAATTTAGAAATGGAGGTCATCTTCTTATCAGTGATACCGCAGGGGCGAATAAATTCAAAGTGGCGAAAGTCGGGATTAACATTGAGGGCAAAGCCATGCATAGCAACCTGCTGAATAATCCGCAAGCCAATGGAGCAAATTTTTTCCTCGTTTACCCATACGCCGGGATATTTAGGTATGCGCCTCCCATAGATGCCTAAATCCGATAGTGTCTTGAGGCTCACCTCCTCAAGCTTCCAAATATATTGACGGATGCCAAGCCTGTTCTTCCTCAAGTTTAAAATGGGGTATCCTAAAAGCTGCCCTGGTCCGTGGTAGGTTACGCCTCCTCCTCTATCGGTGTGAAAGACGGCAATACCTTCTTCGGTTAGAGTCTCAACAGGTACAACTATATCCTCGCTTCCTCTGAAGCGTCCTATGGTTAAGCAAGGGGGATGCTGGAGAAGTAGCAGCACATCAAAAAGACCCTGGAAAACTATCTCCACCAATCTTCGCTGAATTTGCAGAGCCTCCTGATATCCGATAGTTCCCAAATCATAAGCCAGACAAAGCCTTGCGTTATTCATGTTCTTCCTTAACTTCTACTTTTAGATATAAAGGTGATTAAATCTTTGGACATATCCTGTCTCGAACCTTTAACAGCATATCCCTCATGGATTAACTTCGCTAACTCTCTAGCCTCAGAGATAACTGAAGGCAGACAAGGCAGCAGTGGCGCCATCTCCAACAGCGGAAGCAATCTGGCGGGCTGATTTCCCCCGGATGTCGCCGGCAGCGAAGACCCCAGGGACTGAGGTAGCCATCAGTTCATCAGTAACGATATGTCCTGTTTCACTGAGTTCCACAATATCAGCGAAGGGCTGGCTATTAGGTTTAAGACCCACGGAGACAAAGACGCCAGCCACCTCCAGAGTGGAAAGCTGGCGAGTTTTCACATTGCGCAGCCTTAGCGCCTTTACCAACTGCTCTCCCATAATCTCCTCTACCACTGTATTCCATATGAACTCTATTTTGGGATGAGCAAAGGCTCGCTGCTGGAGCACTTGCCCTGCCCGAAGCTGGCCTCGCCGATGTATCACATAGACCTTGCTGGCATGCTGGGCAAGCTCCAGGGCGTCGGTAATAGCGACATCACCCCCTCCCACCACAGCTACCTCTCGGCCACGAAAGAAAAAGCCGTCACAGGTAGCACAATAAGACACACCGTGCCCCAGAAGCACCTCCTCGCCGGGAACACCTAGCTTACGGTACTCTGAGCCAGCGGCGATAATAATAACCTCAGCTTCAAAGCTACGCTCAGTGGTAAAGATTTGATAAGGCTGCCCCAGTGCCAAGCCTGTAACCTCAGCAGTTACCGTCTCCAGCCCATATTTAGTGGCTTGTTGATGCATGAGTGAACCCAACTCAAAGCCAGAGATGCCCTCAGGAAAGCCGGGATAATTTTCCACCAGTCGGGCATTAACTATCTGACCCCCAAACATACCACGCTCCACCAAGAGACTTTTAAGCCCAGCCCGCGAAGTATACAGGCCGGCAGTAAGCCCGGCAGGGCCACCTCCGATAATGACTACTTCATATCTAGCCATTGCTTACCTCCATCCCACCTTATCCATATATGATTTTTGAGTATACTTAAGTTCTTCTCCGAATCTCTATTTTTGGCTGGAGCCGATATTCTGCCACATATCTTCAGCACCAAAGGAGCTTCGCACCAGCGGTCCCGAGGCTACCCCCAAGAAACCGAGCTCTTCCCCAATGACCTTGTATCGTTCAAATTCCTCGGGGCTTACATATCTTACTACCTGGTGATGTCTGAGAGAAGGTCTCAAGTATTGCCCTAAGGTGATAAAATCGCAGCCAATTTCTTTAAGGTCTTGCATAACTGCCATTACCTCGTCTTCCCTCTCCCCCAGTCCTAATATGAGCCCCGATTTGGTCAAAAGCCTTCTATCCAAAGACTTGGCTATCTTCAAAACTTCTAAGGAGCGGTGATATTTCGCCTGGGGGCGAACCTCCCTGTAGAGTCGGGGAACCGTTTCCACATTGTGATTCAGGACGGTGGGCTGAGCAGCCACCACCCCCTCCAACGCAGATTGAGAACCCCGGAAATCGGGAATGAGAACCTCAATCTCCGCGCTCAACTTATCACGATGAAGCGCCTCTATAACTTGGACGAATTGCGCCGCGCCCCCGTCGGGAAGGTCATCACGACAGACAGAAGTGATGACCACATATTTAAGTCCCAGCTCTTTTGCTGCCGCATAAAGTCGGTTTGGCTCGTCACCATCAGGGGGCAATGGCTTTCCCGTTCTCACTCCACAGAAGGCGCAGCTTCTAGTGCAGATGTCCCCCAGAATCATAAAGGTGACCCTTCCCTGAGAAAAACATCTCTGACGATTGGGGCAAGAGCCACTCTGACAAATGGTATGGAGGCCCCAACGGCGAATAACCCTCTGAACCCTCCTCACCTCGTCCCCATGAGGAATAGGCCTTCTCAGCCAAGGCGGAAGCCTTTTTTTATTAAGCGTTGCGCGGTCCAAGCCTTTCAATCCTCACGGCACAAACTTTAACCTCAGCTATCTTGGATTTTGGGTCAAGAGCAGGATTGGTGAGAGCGTTTGCTGGGCTCTCGGCAAAATGAAACGGAATAAAGATAGTTCCCCGAGGTATTATAGGCGTTATAACAGCCTTTATCTCAATTTCCCCTCGTCTTGATTTGACCCTAACCTTTTCCCCTTCACCTATTCTCAGGCTTTCGGCATCTTCAGGATTTATCTCAACATAGCCCTCAGCAAGCTGCGCATCAAGTGTTGGAGATTTCCTAGTCATGGTGCCAGTATGGAAATGGAATAAGAGTCTTCCCGTGGTTAGTATAATGGGGTAGTCCTCATCAGGTTCCTCAGCCGGAGATTGGAAGTCAACCGGGACAAAGTTTGCCCGCCCGCCAGAAAAATCTTTCTCATATAAGAACTGAGTACCGGGATGGCTTGGGTCCCAACAAGGCCATTGTAACCCACCATCATTCAGCCTATCCCAGGATATACCTCCATAGATGGGGGTAATGCTTGCCAGCTCATCCATTATTTCCTTGGCGGAGCCATAAGCCAGCCCCTTGTATCCCATTCTTTCGGCTATCTCAGCGGTGATTCTCCAATCCTCCTTACTATCTCCAACAGGTTCAATCGCCTTGCGTATCCTCTGCACCCTTCTCTCCGTTGAGGTGAAGGTGCCATCCTTTTCAGCGAAGCTTGCCGCTGGAAGGACGACATCAGCCAGTTTGGCAGTTTCACTCAAAAATACGTCCTGTACCACAAGGAATTCTAGATTTCTTAGCGATTGTCGCACATGGTTGATATCGGGATGGGAAAGCATGGGATTTTCTCCCACAATATACAGCGCTTTAAGGTCACCGTTGTATGCAGAGTTTAGCATTTCGGGTTGCGTCAAGCCGGGTTTATCATCCAGCTCAGCTACCTTCCAGGCTTTCTGCATCTTCTCTCTCGCTTGGCGGTCAGTCACTCTCTGATATCCAGGGAAGACGTCTGGTAGAGCACCAACATCGCAGGCACCCTGGACATTGTTGTGACCTCTTAGCGGATTAACCCCGCTACCCTTCTTACCCACATTGCCGGTCATCATCGCTAAATTAGCCAGGGACACCACATTATCAGTGCCTGTGGTATGCTGAGTTATCCCCATGGAGTAGATTATCGATGCTCTACCCGCCTTGGCATAGAGTCGTGCTGCCTCGCTTATCTTTTCAGCAGGAACTCCGGTTATCCCTTCCACATACTCAGGGGGGTATCTTTCAGCCACCTTCTTCATTGCCTCAAAGTTCCTGGTCCGCCGCTGGATAAACTCCATGTCATGCAAATCCTGGCTCAGGATGACGCTCATCATTCCGTTAATGAGGGCAACATCCGTGCCCGGCTTATGTTGCAGGTGGATTTCAGCGAATTCGGCAAGGTCAATTGAGCGAGGGTCGGCAACAATCAATCTTGCTCCCCTCTCTCTAATCGCCCTCAGTATTCGCCTGCCAATCAGTGGATGCTGTTCGGTGGTGTTTGAGCCGATTACAAAGATGACGCCAGCATCCTCGATATCCTGGATTGAGTTTGTCATTGCCCCGGCACCAAAGGTAGCTCCTAAACCAACCACAGTGCTGGCATGGCACAAACGAGCACAGTGGTCGATATTGTTGGTGCCCAAAACGACCCGGGCAAATTTCTGCAGGACGTAATTCTCCTCATTAGTGCATTTTGCCGAAGATAGAACTGCCAGGCTGCTGGGACCATACTGCTCTTTTATGGCTGAGAACCTTCTGGCGACAAGCTCTATAGCCTCGCCCCAGCTGACATCCTTGAACCCCTGGCTATCTCTCATCAATGGTTTTGTCAAACGCTTCGGACTGTGAACGAATTCATGTGCACTCCAGCCCTTTATGCATAACTTCCCCTCACCAGGTCCGCCTCTACTAGGCAGAACCCCCACCACCCTGCCATCCCTCACCTTGAGGTAAAGATTGCAGCCAACCCCACAGTATATACACGTGGTGAGGACTCTTGACATGGCTTTGGTTATCCTCTCCTCAGTTTGCGCTCAAAGCTTTCATCTTTTATCTTGTGAGCACCATATTGCATTTCCTCAATACTGTAGCCCATGGCAAGCCCAAGAATTTGAAGGTAATAAAGCACCGGCAGTTTGAAATCAAACTGGTACTTCCTGGAAGCTGCTAGTTGCCCCAAGTCAAATTGCTGATAACAAAAGGGGCATCCCACAGCAATGCAATCAGCCCCATATTCCCTCATATTTTCAAGCTTGTCCTTGAGTAACAAAGATGAAGCCCCTGTCTTACCTGAGAGGCTAAAACCCACGCCACAGCAAAGAGATTTAAGGTCATAATCAACCGGCTCAGCCCCCAGAGCAGCAACGAGGGAATCAAGCACTGAAGGGTCTATCGGGTCGTCAAAACCCAATATACCTTGGGGGCTGGTCAAGTGACAGCCGGTATGAGTGGCTATGTTCAAACCGTGTAACGGGGCTTTCACATAACTTCCCAGTCTCTCGATTCCAATATCATCGGCAATCGCCTTTAGAAAATGCTTGATCTCAATATCACCCTCGAACTGGTGACCGGTATCAGCCAATATCCGATTCACCTTTGCTCTTAATTTTGGCTCCTTCTTCAACAAATCGTTAGCCATGGCAAGACTGTTGAAGCAACCATTGCACAAGCAGATGACATCGAGGCCTGCCTCTTCAGCCAAAGAAATATTTCTAGCCGCTATCGCCAGCCAGGTCAATTGGTCAGCGCCCCTAAATTGAATTGGGTCAGCGCAACAGGTGAATTCCTCAAGGTCCATTAGCTGGATGCCTACTTGAGGTAATACGAGTCGGGCAACATATTCTAAATGGGGATATCTTATAGGGATAAGACACCCGCGGAAAAAGGCATATTTATTGTTCGCCATCACCAACCTTCCTCACCTTCAACCTATCGATTTCGCCTTCTAGCCCTGTATTTTTGGCGATTTCCCTCAGGTCACCTATACCTTTAGGGGCAAAGGGGGAGAGATTAAGCTCCGCTCGCATTCTTCTGCAGGCATCGGTTATAGGAAATGAGGTGCCGGTCCGAATCACCGACTCCACTAAGGCAACAACATTAGCTGGAGCCCAGCCATTTTCAAATGCGATTTCCTTTAGAGATTCAAAAACCTTGGGTATGTTCACATCCTGAGGGCATACCTCATAGCATTTGTAGCAAAGTGCGCAACTCCAGAGATTTTGGTTGGTTGCTGGTTCCCCCGAGCTGAGAACATCGTAGACAAAGGTATCCCTTGGATTGTAGCCTTCCCCGTATCTGGTGACCGGGCACACCAGGGCGCAAGTGCCACATCTGAAGCATCTCTCAATGGCTTTGCTTCTTTCCAATAATTGGTCTCTTGCCTGAAACTCAATGCTCAAAAGCATGCCTTCTCCTTACTCAGTGCCTCCTTCTTTCTTGGGACACAATTCGATGGTTTGTCACCGTAGAACTAGACTTGTTTATAACATATATAGCATGTAAAATCTAGATGAGGAATCTTGGACAGTTTAAGCGATACCAGGCGGAGTAGACATATCAACTGGCAGTATTTATTTGCCCCCGATTCTGTAGCTGTCGTTGGCGCATCCAACACCCCAGGCTCGTGGGGATATGGCATCATGCGGCATCTCCTTGCCTCAGCCAAGAGAAAGATTTACCCGGTAAATCCCACCGTCTCGGAGGTTCTGGGAATAGCGGCTTATGACAGCGTGGTTGATATACCAGGCTCAATTGATTTAGCGGTTATCGCTGTCTCAGCTTCACGAGTTCCTATGGTAATTCGAGAATGTGTGCAGAAAGGGGTGAAGGCTGCGGTTATTGTTTCCGGTGGATTTGCCGAAACGGATGAGCAAGGCGGCAAATTAGAGGTTGATTTGGTCAAAGCTGCTAGGCAAGGAGGCATACGCTTTATCGGACCCAATAGCATGGGGCATGCTGATACCTCGTCCCAGCTCTCTACCCTAGCTTGGACGTGGGAAATCACCCCAGGCCCGGTGGGTCTCATATCTCAAAGTGGCAACTATGGTCACCGGATAATTCACAGTGGTATAATTTCAGGGATTGGGTTCAGCAAATTTATTAGCACTGGTAACGAAGCTGACCTACATCTGGAGGATTACCTAGAATATCTGGCACAAGATGAGAATACCAAGATAATTACCGCTTATATTGAAGGGCTGAGAGAGGGGAGACGCTTCTTCCAGTTAGCTAAAGAGACTACCCTTAGAAAGCCCATTATCGTCATCAAGGCAGGTGTGACTAAGGAGTCTGCCAAAGCAGTTAGGTCTCATACCGGAACTTTAGCCGGCTCAGATGCAGTCTATGCGGCTGCATTCAGGCAAGCAGGAGTGATAAGGGTGGATGATGATGATGAACTTTGCGATGTGGTTACTGCTTTGCTGTATCAGCCATTACCTCGGAACAACAGGATAGGGATATTGACTATCGGGGGTGGACTGGGAGTAGTGGCTGCTGAAGCCGGTGAGCGGGAAGGA
>DAOWJM010000026.1 GCA_030640325.1 Dehalococcoidia bacterium
ATGTAATAGCATCGGGCTGCATCCCCATTGGTATCAAGTAGTACCGGGAAGGAAATGTTGTAGCTTTGCACAAACTCCATTACTTTGTCGGAGCTCTCACCTATATTAATAGCCAGCACCACTAGCCCCTTCCCTGACCATTCATCATAAATCTGCTGTAAATACGGCATTTCATAGACGCAGGGGGAACACCAAGTTGCCCAGAAGTTGATTAACACTGGCTTACCTTGAAGGTCACTGAGGGAGGTGGCTTGTCCCTCAGGATTTTGAAACTGAAAGTCGGGTGCTGGCTCGCCTGGCTGGAGGCTTTGAGCGGAACCTGCAGAGCAATCGGTTATCCTGCCCAGGCCATTTTGATTGGACTCGCCCGAACAACCAGCGATTAACAACACTGAGATTAGCATTATCGGCAATATTACTTTTAACATTCTATCCATAATTAATCCCTTCTAATTTTACCTCTAAATTATACCCTAAAATCAGACCAGGGTGTTGGTCAGGATAAGTATGCCAACCGCTATGAGCAGTAAGCCGCTAATGACATAGCTCCAGGTGGAGTAACGATGAATACGCCTTAGCAGTGGTCTAATAGAATCAAAGGCTACTCCTATAACCAGGAAGGGAAGTCCCAATCCCAGGGAATAGGTAGCCAGCAGGTAAGCTCCACTCCAGGCTGTTTCTGAACCCCAGGCAAGGGTTAGGATGCCACCTAGTATGGGGCCAACGCAGGGGGTCCAGGCCAGGGAAAAAATGGCTCCGATGAGGAGGGAGCGCAGGTAACCGGCAGTGGTGCCCAGGGATGGAGCTAGCCGCCTCTCATAATTTAGCCACGGGATTTTCAGGGCGGCAAGCAGGAACAGTCCGAAGGCTATCAGCAGGCTGCCGGCTATTGTATGGGTTAGCGCTAGATTGGCGCCGAGGGCAAATCCAGCCAGCCCAACGCTGGCACCTAGGATAATAAAAACTAGGGAAAAACCGAGTACAAAGCTAAGCGAATGAAAGAATATTGGCAGGCGTCTTCTATCAGCCTCTGGCTCAAATATTTCAGGTCCGCATAAGCTGGCAAGGTACACCGGCACTAAAGGCAGCACGCAAGGGGACAGGAAAGACAATAGCCCGGCACCGAAGGCAACGAAAAGTGATGTCTGTTCCATCTTCTATCCGCGATAAGTAAGCTTAATACTAATCAATTTGACCCAAAATATCAAACTAGTCATGGTTATTCTGGGCATGTTACTTCTGAGGCAAGAAATAGTCTATAATAATCATGTAATGCAAGCAGATAATAGGACTATGCCCTTTGAAGACATGCCTGATATGAAGCAAGTAGAGGCAATTATCAATAGCTGGCAGAGACCTGTGCTACCCACCCGCTGGAGATACCTCGGTGAGGGCAGTGTGGTGGAATTGGCTCATATGGTGAGCCAGGGCTTGGCCAAGATGCAGAGCGGTGGCTATAAGAATCGGCTTGGAGTCAGGCTCATCGGCTGGCTCTACGATTTTATCCGGGCAAATGTAAAAAGGGGCAGGGTTTTTGATTTGGGTCAGGTCTTGCGGCAAGGCAGTGCCGACTGCGTAGGTTATGCCAAGCTATTCACCCTGCTGGGTCGGCTATTTGGTCTTGATGTGGGCGTTATAGAGGTGGTGGTGGATAACGCTGGCAGGTATGTGCCTCATACTGCTGCTATGGTCAGGCTAGAGAACCGTCGCTGGCGCTTTATTGATTTGTGGTATGGGTCAAAGAATATCCGGCACCTAAGGGTGGGATTACAGGTGAAGCAGGGTGGAGCATGGCGGATTGAAGACTTAGACTTGAAAGAGCTGGGCGGTCGGGAGGAGGTATGCTACCTGCCTGACTCTTGCGTGGATGCCATAACCCTCTATATTCGGGGGAATAGGCATCTGGATGGGCAGGAGTATGCCGCTGCTATTGACTGCTATTCCGAGGCGATACGCCTTTATCCCGGCAATGCTAGGTTGTTCTATAATAGAGCCATCGCCTATGAAAATTTGGGCAAACATGGGAGGGCAAAGGCTGATTATGCCCATGCCTTGTCTGATGAGGCTGCCATAATACGCATCTTAGCCACCGAGCACGATGAGGTTATTTCTTTGCTTGACCTGGATGCTAAGGGGATTAGCAGCTTGGCTCAGGAGATGTATCTACTTCACCGTGGGTTTGCCATTGGTAGGAAGGTTCCGCTACCGAGGGTAGCTAAAAGATTTGGCTTATCTGAGGCGGAGACCAGGGCTATCCTATCCTCGGTGGAGGCTGAGATATTTAATGGAGGGAAGAAATGAAGCCATTAAGCTACACCCAGATTTCTTTATACCAGTCCTGTCCCTTATGTTATAAACTACAATACATTGACGGATTAGAGCAAAAGGAGAAGGGATATTTTAGCTTTGGCACCACCATGCACGCCTGTGCCGAGTACTTCTTTAAGGTAAAGGTGCCTCCGCCGCCATCTCTGGATGAACTACTTAAGTTTTATGAGCAGAATTGGCTTTCTGAGGGATATGAGTCAGCCGAGGAGGAAGCCAATTATAAGGCTTACGGTAGGGAGATGCTGGCTAAGTTCTGGGAGATTCACAGTTCCGATTTCAGGATGCCGATAGCTGTGGAGTGGATGTTTAATGTTGACATTGAGGGGGTGAAGCTAAGGGGTTTTATTGACAGAGTGGATAAGCTGGATAGCGGTGGGCTATCCATTGTTGACTATAAGACAGATAAGGAATTATTTACCAAGGATGATTTAGAGAAAAATCTCCAGTTGACTCTATACCAGTTGGCGGTGGAGCAGTCCTGGTATCTCCAGGTGGAGAGGCTCACTCTGTATCACTTCAGGTCGAACACCCCTTGTAGTTGCCAGCCAAGGGGTGAGGCGCAGCTTGAGGAAGCCAGGAGCCTGGTGCTGGCGGTGGCGGGGGGCATTGATGAGGAGAGATTTCCAGCTATTGAGAGTGAGCGTTGCCCATGTGATTTCGCTGAGCACTGCCCCTATTACCGGCAGAAGCTCGTGCCTGAGCCAGAGGAAACCGATATTTTAGGGGGAATGGCAGTGGCTGAGGCGATAGAGCGCTATGTTTCCTTACAGAGTGAGATAAAAGAGCTCCAGTTGCAGTTTGACGAGATAAGGCAAATGATTATTGATTTCTGCCAGGCTGAGGGGTTAAATCGGGTTTATGGCAGGGAATATGCCATTACCTATAAGATTGTGGAGAGGGCAGGTTTCGGTGAGGATGAAGTTAGAGCTCTGCTTGAGCCTGAGGGGCTGTGGGAGCGGGTGCTCGGCTTTGACCAATCCAGGCTCAGGCAATTGGCCGCTGACGAAGCGGTAGCAAAGGATATCAGGCATAAGCTGGAAGCCCTAAGGAAGGTTATTTCTACCCATCCACAGCTATGGGTCAGGAGGCTTATTGAGGAAGAATAGCTATTTATAGGAGCAAGATATGATTACAGATGACGATTTTCTGAAGGTAGATATGAGGGTGGGGTGGTTTCTTTGCTGGAGTCAAGGGATGGGGCTACAATCGGGGGCAGGGTTTACTAGAAGATAAGGCTTGCATTTTTATCCCAATCCTTGTATCCTTATCGAAAAGAATAGATGACCTGGAGGTGTCCGAGCTAGCTCGGGCATAATGGAGAGCAAGTCGGTGGAAGTCCGACGCAGTCCCGCCTACTGTGACTGATAGATAATCTCTATCAGAAGCCAGAACGCCGAACCTCCGGGCATCCTTGAACCTCCGCGGAGAAAGGGGGTGGGATGATGCTCAGAATGGACTGAGGAATCCCCCTTGCACTAGAAGCAGAGGGGGATTAATTTTGTCTAATAATGGCAGGAGGTAAATGTTTTAATGAGAGTTATGAGATTAGTCATTGGTGTGTTTATTGTTTTGAGCTTATTGATAACTATGAGCGTGGGCTGCAGCCAGCCCTCTTTGCCAGCAACCTTTGTTGATGATATGGGCAGGGAGGTGACTATAAACGAGATTCCACAGAGGATTGTGTCTCATGTGCCCAGCATCACCGAGACCCTTTTTGCTCTTGGCTTGGGGGAAAGGGTGGTTGGTGTCAGCGACTATTGTGATTATCCTGAAGAAGCCAAATTAAAACCCAGCGTGGGGAATTACTTTAACCCTTCCATTGAAAGTATTGTGGCTCTAGAACCAGATTTGGTGCTGACCGACGGGCACAGCGACAGCATTAAACAGCTTGATGAACTAGAACCGCCGATTACCTATATTGTTATAGACCCTAAGGACATTGATGGCATTTTTAAAGACCTTGAATTGCTGGGAAAGGTTACCGGCACCGAGAGGGAAGCTGAGAAGCTCATTGAGGATATGCAGGATAGCATAGCTCATATTATCGCCTTGGTGGAAGGTGCTCCCCCAGTTAGGGTTCTCTATATAATTGATGCTACCGACCCAACCCTGCCCTGGACGGCTGGTCCTGGCTCCTTCGTTGACTGGCTTATTACTATGGCTGGCGGGGAAAATATTGCTGCCGAAGCCCAGGGTGCCTGGGTGCAATTCAGCATTGAGCAGATAGTTAGCTCTGACCCTGAGATTATCATACTCCCAGCTAAGCATGGGACAGCGTTTACATCGCCAGAAGTGCTAAAAGGGAACCCAGCCTGGCGGGAAATAACTGCGGTGAAGCAAGGCAGAATCCGCATCATTGATGGAGACCTTGTTGACCGCTCTGGACCCAGAATTGTTCAGGGCCTGGAGGAGATGGCAAGAATCATTCACCCTGAGCTATTTGAATAGCGGGAGCTTGATACAGGAGACAGGAATGCCGGGACTTTTGTCCGATACGATTGAAATGATAAAGCCCCTGGACGAAGGGGCAATGGCTGAAGCACGGTC
>DAOWJM010000056.1 GCA_030640325.1 Dehalococcoidia bacterium
TCTTCGGGCGGCGGCAAGTGAATGTGGGGCTATAGTATTGGGGGAATCCTTTCACCAGTTTAGTCCTCAGGGGGTAAGTGGGGTGGTGGTTATTGCTGAGTCTCATCTATTTATTCATACTTGGCCAGAATATGGTTATGTTGCCGCCGATATTTTCACCTGTGGCGATTCTGTCCATCCGGAGAAGGCAGCGCAAATACTGATAAGGAAGCTTGGTGCCAAAAACCACTCTATAATCGAGATTCAACGAGGGATTTTAGATACTTAGTAGAGTGGTTTGGGATAGAGGTTATGGATACAGACCCTGATAAATGGTTTTACGATAGAGTAAGCCGAAATTTAATTCAGCTCCACAGCATCGAAGAGGTGCTGTATACTGGGCAGACCAAGTTCCAATCTGCCGAAATTATTCGTAGTGGTAGTTTCGGTAAGTGTTTGGTGCTGGATGGCAAGATTCAATCCAGTGAGGCGGATGAGTTCATCTATCACGAGGCTTTGGTTCAGCCATCAATGCTCACTCATCCCTGCCCTGAGAGGGTGTTTATCGCTGGGGGTGGTGAGGGAGCCACCTTGAGGGAGGTGTTGTCTCATAATACAGTAAAAAGGGCAGTGATGGTTGATATTGATGAGGAGGTAGTGGCTCTGTGCCAAAAGTTTCTCCCCAATTATAGCCGTGGCTCCTTTGAAGATAAGCGAACTGAACTACTCCATGTTGATGCTAGAGATTATCTAGCTAAAAGCGGGGAACTATTTGACATAATCATCATTGATTTACCTGACCCTATAGAGGAGGGTCCAGCTTATTTACTCTACACACAGGAATTTTATCAGCTAGTCCGGGATAGGCTTACCGAAGATGGGATTATCACTGTTCAAGCTGGTTCGGCAGCCCTGACCGAATTACTGAACTTCGGCGCAGTAAACAACACGCTGAAAAGCGTTTTTCCTATAGTCTGTCCTTACCAGGCAGATGTCCCTTGCTTTGGTGGTCCCTGGGGGTTCTGCCTGGCATCTCTTAAACTCAACCCGGTTTTACTTTCAGCCGCTGAGGTGGACAGCAGAGTTTCAGCCCGGTCACTGACCAACCTCAAATTCTATGATGGACTGACCCACCAGGGGATTTTCTCCCTGCCTAAATACCTAAGAGAAGAACTATCCCAGCAGACAAAGCTCATCACCGATGACCAACCCCTCTATATCTATCAGGGCTAGAAGGCGATAGTTTAATCCATTTTTTAGTCCTTACTAATCCTCCTTTCAACCGCTTGGTGCCAATGCTATAATGAGCTAGATGGATGTTTTAGCTGAGCTTAATCCGGCACAAAGGGAAGCGGCAGAGGCAATCGGTGGACCGGTGCTGATTTTAGCTGGTCCTGGTAGTGGCAAGACCAGGGTTATTGCCCATCGGGTGGCTTACCTTATCACTGTTTGCCGGATTAGCCCCCACCGCATTATGGCGGTTACCTTCACTAATAAAGCAGCCAGGGAGATGGAGGAGAGGCTTCACCGGCTTATCGGCGGTGTAGTGGGCGACTTGACCATTGGCACCTTTCACGCCATCTGCGCCCGCATCCTGCGTCGGGATGGCAAGGCTATAGGCATTGACCCCAGGTTCGTAATCTATGACGAGGAAGACCAGCTCAGCCTGCTCAAGCGGGGTATCCAGGAGGTAGGCCTTGACCCCAAGCAATATGTCCCCCGGGCTATTGCTTCAGCTATTACCGCCGCCAAGAGCCGCACGTTAACCCCACAAGACTATATTCAGCATACCCGTAGCTATTTTGAGGAGGTGGCGGGACGGGTCTATGAGCGTTATCAGCAGCTACTGGCTGAGAGTAATGCCCTTGACTTTGATGACTTGTTAATGAAAACGGTGCAGCTATTCAGAAACAGCCCCGAGACTTTATCTAAATATCAGTCCAGATACCTGCATATCTTGGTGGATGAGTTTCAGGACACCAACCTGGTTCAGTATGAGCTAATAAAGCAGCTGGGCGGGGAGAGGCACAATATATGTGTGGTTGGCGACCCCGACCAATCGATTTACTCCTGGAGGTTTGCCGACCTGCGTAATATTCTCAGCTTTGAGAAGGATTATCCTGAGGCTAAATTGGTGTTGCTGGAGCAGAACTATCGCTCCACCAAGCTCATTCTGGAAACAGCGTCTCACGTAATCTCAGCCAATCAGCTGCGTAAACCCAAGGAGCTATGGACCAATAATGAGCAAGGCGAGCTGACTAATGTAGTTGAGACCTATACTGAGCAGGAAGAAGCCCAGTTTGTGGTCAGTGAGGTAGAGCGTCTGGTGGAGCAGGGGAAGGCTAGGCTGGGCGACTGTGCGGTGATGTATCGCACCAATGCCCAGTCAAGAGCCCTTGAGGAGGCTTTTATCCGTTACGGGACACCCTATAAGCTGGTGGCTGGCACCCGCTTTTATGAGAGGCGAGAGGTAAAGGACATTATCGCCTATTTGAGGGTTATCCAGAACCCCCATGACAGCGTTAGCCTGCTCAGAATCATTAATGTCCCGGGGCGGGGTATTGGTCAGCGCAGCCTGAGCGAGCTTTCCGGCTGGGCAAAGTCTCTGGGCATCTCTCAATATGAGGCACTACAATTGATAACTGAACCAAAAGAAGGTGAGGAGCGTCAGCATCCCTTTACTCCTCGCCTGGTTAAAGCGCTAACAAGTTTCGTCAGCCTGATGGAAGAGTTCACCACCCGCAGCCAAGAGCTAAACCTGCTTGATTTGTTTGATTTGGTTATAAAACGAACTGGCTATAAGGAATATATACTGAGCGGAAAGGACGACGAGGAGCGCTGGGACAACATCCTTGAGCTTCGCACTGTAGCCCGGGAGTATCGGGATTTGAAACCCCCGGAGGGCTTAGCTGCCTTTCTTGAGGGGGTAACCCTGGTATCTGACGTGGATGGGCTTGATGAGACCGTGGATGCAGCGACTCTGGTCACGCTACATCAGGCTAAGGGTCTGGAGTTTCCTATGGTGTTTATTGTTGGCATGGAAGAGGGCATCTTGCCACATTTCAAGTCGTTTGCTGAACCAGAACAGATGGAGGAGGAGAGAAGGCTATGCTATGTGGGCATAACCAGAGCCAAGCAGAGGGTATATCTGATTCATGCCTTCCGTCGCAGCCTTATGGGCTCAAGTACAGCGAACAGACCATCGCGCTTCTTAGAGGACATACCGCAGCACCTGATAGCCAGCGGTGGCTTGTGGCAGTGGGAAGATAGCCAGGTAATGCCGTCTATATATTCCCGGGACAAGGCTCCTGCTCCCAGGGTTGCTAGCTCGGAGCTGAAGGCTGGCGACCATGTCCGCCACGCCCAATTTGGTGATGGAGTGGTAGTGAGCTGCCAGCCGGCGAAGGATGATAAAGAGGTGGTGGTTGCTTTCACCAGTGGGGTGGGGGTGAAGAAATTACTGCTGAGCTTCGCCAAGCTGGAGAAGGTGGAATAAACTACTTGACATTTTACACGGAAGCGTGTAACATTTTAATGATATGCCTATCAAGGTTTTAGACCCCCAAATAGTATCGCGGATTGCTGCTGGGGAGGTGGTGGAGAGACCAGCCTCGGTGGTGAAGGAATTGGTGGAGAATTCGCTGGACGCTGGCTCATCACAGATTTCCGTTGAGGTGAGGGGTGGTGGAGTGAGCCTTATCAGGGTAACCGATAACGGCGCTGGAATTCCCTCTGGGGAGGTGGAGCTTGCCTTTGACCGCTATGCTACCAGCAAGATAGGAAATCTGGATGACTTGGAGTCTATCTCAAGCCTTGGCTTTCGGGGGGAGGCACTGCCTAGCATTGCCGCTGTAGCTCAACTAGATATGGTTACCTGTGCTGCCAGTGAGGAGGTTGGCACCTACCTTGGCTTGAAGGATGGCGTTATTGCCGGTCAGGGGAGCCAGGGGCGGTCTCAGGGAACTACGGTTTCGGTGCGAAATCTCTTCCGCAAGATACCGGCAAGATTGAAGTTTCTCAAGTCGGTGGCTACAGAAAATAGCCACGTGGCCAATGTGGTAAGTCAATATGCCCTTGCCTTCCCCGAGGTTAAATTTTCTCTGTTCATTGATGGTAGGGCGGCGCTAAGGACACCAGGCAGTGGTCAGCTAATAGATAGCATAATTGAGGTCTATGGGGTGGAGGTGGCCGAGAATGTGATTGAGATTAAAAGTGAGGCAATGGCTCCATCACCCCGGGTAGCGGGTATGGTCGGTTCACCGTCAGTAAGCCGCTCAGGACGAGGTTACCTCAGCTTCTTTGTCAACCGCCGCTGGGTAACCAGTCGCCTGCTGGCTCGGGCAGTGGAGGAGGCTTATCACGGGCTTTTGATGGTGGGGAAGCATCCTGTTGCCGTCATCAATATCTCGCTGCCGGCTCAGGAGGTGGACGTTAA
>DAOWJM010000039.1 GCA_030640325.1 Dehalococcoidia bacterium
ACCTCAACCGCTGTCAGCACCCTGAAGCCAGCGTCCTTGGCATTCTTCCAGCCCTCGCTTCCCTCAGCCTCAGCCACTATTACCTGGCAGCCGCTATCCCTGAGGTTTTGAGCCTGGGCATGCCCCTGACTCCCATATCCGATAATGCCCACCACCTTTCCTTCGAGCAAGGTCAGGTTGGCATCGCTCTCATAATATATCTTAGCCATAATTTATCTCCTTTGTTTTTATTTATCGGGATGTTTTCTGTCCTTTAGCCTGAGCCTTAGGTGACTTTTTCTCCACCGGGAGCGAGCCTGAAGCACCTCGAGCCATAGCTATACGCCCGGTCCTGGATATTTCCTTGATACCAAAACCACGAAGCAAATTAAGCAAGGAATTGATTTTGTCCTCGTCGCCAGTAACTTCAATGGTTACTGAATCAGAGGCAACATCTACTATATTTGCCCTGAAAATATCCACAATCTCAATAATCTCACTTCTGGTAGAGGAGGTGGCTTTTACCTTAATCAATGCCAGTTCCCGAGCAATCATGTCATCTCCGGTAATATCAGAGACCTTGATTACATCTACCACCTTATCCAGTTGCTTCCTAACCTGTTCCACCATGGTGGTTGTCCCATCGACGACAATAGTCATGCGCGATAAATGGGGCACTTCACTGCGTCCTACGGCAATGCTTTCAATATTGAAGCTACGCCTTCGGAAAAGGCTTGCCATCCGGTTAAGCACCCCGGGCTTATCCTCTACCAGGGCGATTAGGGTGTGCTTCGTCGTGACCATGCTGGCACCTCTTTTCTGGGTTCTTCAAGAACTTCGGCTAAAGCCGCCCCCGGCGGCACCATAGGATAAACATTCTCCTCTGGTTCTATCATAAAATCAATCAGGAAAGGACCTTGCTCCTCCATTGCCTTTTCAATAGCCGGAACCACCTCTTCCTTATGTTTAACCCTTAACCCGGGAAAGCCATATGCCTCAGCAATCTTTACAAAGTCCGGACCGCTCAGGGGTGTGGCTACATATCGCTTTTTATAGAACATCTCCTGCCACTGCCTCACCATTCCCAAATAGCCGTTATTCATGATGGCTATCTTAACTGCTACCTTTTCTTGAACTATGGTGGCTAACTCCTGAATTGTCATCTGAAAACCACCATCGCCAGCTATACACCAGACAGTCTCATCAGGACAGCCCACCTTAGCCCCCATAGCTGCTGGAAGCTCAAATCCCATAGGCCCCAATCCGCCTGCTGAGATTAGACTATTTGGCTTATTATACCAGTAGTGTTGGGCTGCCCACATCTGGTTCTGACCTACTCCAGTAACAATAATAGCCTCGCCCTGTGTTACCTCATATATCTTGCGAATGACAAACTGGGGCAGGAGCCCTTCACTATCCCTGATAACTGTTGAGGGATGCTCCTTTCGCCAGTCGTCAAGCTGCTGAACCCAATCAATATGTTCAGTGGAAATAATTAGCTTATTTAATTCCTGAAGGACAGCTTTCACATCGCCAACAATGGGCACATCCACGCGCACGTTTTTACCTATCTCTGCCGGGTCTATATCAATATGGATGATATGGGCATGGGGGGCAAAGCCACTTACCTTAGCCGTAGCTCTATCATCAAACCTCATCCCGATAGCGATAATAAGGTCTGCAGCATCAACCGCCATGTTAGCATAAGCCATACCGTGCATCCCCAGCATCCCATAACTTAAAACATGAGACTCAGGGAAACAACTAATGCCGAGCAAAGTTGTGATTACCGGTATTTGCGCACTCTCAGCCAGTTGCTTAAGTTCATTATATGCCCCGGAGATGATTACCCCTCTGCCAGCAATAATAAGAGGTCGCTGAGCCTCATTTATGAGCTTAGCTGCTTTCTTAATCTGTGCTGGGTGTCCTTGGAGCGTTGGTTTATAGCCGGGCAAATCAACCTTGCTCGGGTAGTGAAATTCAGCCTGGTCTATGAAGACGTCTCTGGGCACATCAATGAGCACTGGTCCAGGTCGACCACTCCTGGCTAGATAGAAAGCCTCTTTAAATATGCTGGGCAATGAAGCCACATCAAGAACAAGATAGTTATGCTTGGTGATAGGCAGAGTGATGCCGGTGATATCTACCTCCTGAAAGGCGTCCTTGCCAATAAAGGGTCTGGCAACCTGACCGGTTATAGCCACTACAGGCACCGAATCAAGGTGGGCATTGGCAATACCGGTTACCAGATTGGTAGCACCGGGACCTGAGGTAGCGAAGCATACCCCCACCTTCCCTGTAGCTCTAGCATAGCCGTCGGCAGCGTGGGCTGCCCCCTGCTCATGGCGCACCAGAATATGGCGAAGTTGAGGATATTGAGGGAGGGTATCATATAGCGGTAGAATAGCTCCGCCGAGGATACCAAAAATAACCTCTACCCCTTCCCTTACCAGACTTTCACATATCATTTGAGCCCCGGTCATCTTCATAATAGCTCCTTTATCCACTGAACACTGCCCCGGTGCTAGCTGAAGTTACTTTTTCTGCATAGTACTTGAGATAGCCTGTTTTTACTTTAGGCTCGAACTCAGCTAGTTGTGACAGACGCTCAGCTCTCTCTTTATCACTTAGCTCTACATCAAGCTTATGATTTGGAATATCAATCTTTATTATATCCCCATTCCTTAAAACGGCAATAGGTCCACGGCTGGCTGCCTCAGGGGAGACATGTCCAATAGCTGCCCCACGAGTTGCTCCGGAAAAACGCCCGTCAGTTATCAGGGCTACCTCTTTATCCATACCCATGCCGCTCAGAAGGGAGGTAGGGGTGAGCATCTCCCTCATCCCAGGTCCTCCTTTAGGTCCTTCATAACGAATGACTACTATTTCCCCCGACTTTATGCTGCCACCCATAATAGCAGAGGTAGCCTCTTCTTCGGAGTCAAAAACCCTGGCTGCTCCCCGATGAACCATCATTTCAGGGGCTACCGCTGCCCTCTTCACCACGGCGCCCTCTGGTGCCAGATTGCCAAAAAGGATAGCAATACCTCCTGTAGGTGAATGAGCATTGGCAACGGAGCGGATAACCTCTTTATCCCTAACTCGGCTGTCGGCGATAATCTCAGCCACCGATTTTCCTGATACTGTTTTCGAATCTAGGTTTAATAACTCCTTTAACTGTTTCATCACTGCGGCTACGCCACCAGCACGGTCTAAATCCTCAAGGTGATAATCGCCGGTCGGTCTTAGCTTGGACAAGTGAGGAGTGCGTTGGCTGATTTGGTTTACCATTGACAGTGAGAAATCAACCCCAGCCTCATGAGCCACTGCCATAAGGTGCAGAACTGAATTGGTGCTACCACCTAATGCCATATCAACAGCGAAGGCATTATGAATAGAATCCTTAGTTACAATATCTCTGGGGCAGATGTCATCAGCCAGAAGCTCCATAACCTGCTGCCCCGCTCTTTTGGCTAGCTGGAGCCGCCGGGCATCAACTGCTGGGATAGTGCCATTGCCCACCAGTCCCATTCCCAGGGCTTCAGTCAGGCAATTCATGGTGTTGGCGGTGAACATTCCAGAACAACTGCCGCAGCCGGGGCAAGCAAACTCCTCCAGCTGCTCCAACTCCTTCTGAGTCATTTTTCCAGCGGCTACCTTTCCCACTGCCTCAAAGATAGAGCTGAGGTCGAGCTTTTCCACTTTGCCATTATTGTCCAGGCGCCCCGCTAGCATTGGACCACCGCTGATGAAGATAGCTGGTAGATTCAATCTTACCGCTGCCATGAGCATCCCAGGGATTATTTTGTCACAATTGGGAATAAAAACCAGGGCATCAAAAGCATGAGCCTCAGCCACTATCTCCACTGAATCAGCTATTAATTCGCGGCTGGGAAGGCTATATTTCATACCTGGGTGGTTCATAGCAATGCCATCACATACAGCAATAGTATTGATCTCAAAGGGGACACCCCCGCCACTCCACACTCCAGCCTTAACCGCCTCAGCAATTTTGGGTAGATGTATATGTCCGGGGACAATCTCGCTGAAGCTGTTGATAACGCCGATAAGGGGCTTATCAATGTCAGCCCGCCTCCAGCCTACGGCGTGCAATAAAGCCCGGTGAGGAGCACGCTCTATGCCTCGTTTAACGGTATCGCTTTTCATACTCTTTCCCATCTAACGTTATTTCCTGTTATAAAAAAAGCCGCCCCGGTGAGGACGGCTCCTGTTTGAGACGAAACCCCACTCACGGGCTCTGTTTCATAACGATAAGTACCAAGGTAACATTCTGCTCGTTCATTACAAGATAAGATAGCATAGTTCCTATTTATTGTCAACCACCTTCTCCTTAAAGATTATCTGTCCGCCTTTAGCCCTCCATAGCCTTTATCTTGTCTACCCGGCGCTGGTGTCTTCTGCCTTCAAACTCAGTACTAAGATAAGCTTGAACGATTTCGGCTATTCCCTCCTGCCCCCTCCCTGCCCCTAAACAGAGGATATTGGCATCATTATGCTGGCGAGCCCGGCGAGCGCTGAAGGCATCATGACACAGGGCGGCTCTGATTCCCTTAACCTTATTAGCGGCGATGCTCATACCGATGCCGGTATCGCATATTAAAATACCGCATTCAAAATCACCCTTGGCTACTCTTTCAGCCACCTTTTGGGCAATATCGGGGTAGTCTACTGGGTCAGCGGTATAGCAGCCAAGGTCCTCACAGCTATGCCCCATTTGAGTGATTAGCTTTATAATAGATTGCTTAAGGTTCAGCCCTCTATGGTCACAGCCAATGGCAATATGCATCACCTTAGCCTCCCTCCGTAAACGCAATGCTCGGGCATACTCGCTTTAGTTCCTCCCTTGATATAGCGCCTTCCCGCAAAATCAGGGGGGTCTCCCCGGTCAAATCAACTATAGTAGATTCCTTGCCGCCCGGGCATCTGCCGCCATCAATAATCAGGTCTACCTTATCACCCAGTTGAGTGCGGACCTCATCGGCAGTCAATGCACTTGGCTTGCCACTCAGGTTGGCGCTTGTGCCCACAATAGGAGCACCCAGCCCTCGGGCAAGGGCAACAGGGACAGGGTGGGCAGGAATGCGGACTGCCACTGTTTTACCCTCGCCAGTGATGATGTCTGGGACCGATTCGGACTTGTGTAACACTATGGTCAGGGCACCAGGCAAAAATTCGTCGGCTAAGAGCCAGGCAACCTGGGGCACCGGCTGGGCAACCTCACCTATCTGAGATTTATCAGCGAGAAGCAATGGCAGTGCCATACTGCGTGGTCGCTCCTTTACCCGATAAACCCGCTCCACAGCATGACCAATGCTGATACAGGCACCCAGACCATAGACAGTATCGGTGGGAAAGGCAACTATACCCCCCTGTTTAAGGACAGAGATACCTTGCTCAACCTGCTGTTGGATGGATAAAGACAGCTTATTCCCCATAGCCCTTTCTTCTTGACCACAGTATACCACAGCGTTATTCCAGACCCAAGAACCCT
>DAOWJM010000022.1 GCA_030640325.1 Dehalococcoidia bacterium
AACAGGGAACAATAATAGCTGGCACTGGTAGTAACAGCACAGCCGAAGCCGTGGAGGCAACCAAAGAAGCAGAGAAAATCGGGGTTGATGCCTGCCTGCTGGTAGTCCCCTACTACAACAAACCGACACAGGAGGGCCTGTACCAGCACTTCAAGACTATCGCTGATAGTACCAGCCTGCCCTGCATCCTGTATAATGTGCCATCACGCACTGTTACCAGCCTTTCAGCCGATACCGTTATCAAACTAAGCCGCATAGATAACATCATCGGAGTAAAAGAAGCCAGTGGCAACCTGGGTCAAATTTCCAAGATTATCAGCGAGGCAAGAGAAGGTCTCCTCGTCTGGAGTGGCAATGATAGCGATACCTTACCCATACTAGCCCTGGGGGGCTATGGCGTCATTAGCGTTGCCTCACACCTTGTTGGCAACCAAATCAAGGAGATGATTGATAGCTTTACTTCAGGTAAAATGGAGAAAGCAGCCAGCATCCACCGCCACCTGCTGCCCCTGATTGATGCCCTGTTTGTTATCTCCAACCCTATTCCGGTCAAATATGCCCTTAACCATATCGGCTTCTATGTAGGGAAGCCACGCCTTCCCCTCACCGAGCCTGATGAAAAATCAGCTGCCCTCATCAGAGAGGTGCTGAAAAATTATAAGATTGATTTGCCGGTATAGAGATTTTCATTTAACCTCACCCCCTTAATTTTTAGAACCCCATCCCCTGTATCCCCTTCCCCTTGACAAGGGGAAGGGGAAGATTTTTTCTGAAGAGGGGCTTACGCCCCTCTTAAACACCCTAATTAAAGCGAGGGGACAGGTAATACAGCTCCTCTTAAACACCCCAGTTAAAGCGAGAGGGCAGTAGATATAACCCCTCCCTAATAAGGGAGAGTTTTAGAGGCGAAGCCTCTATTGGGCGGGCGGGTGGGAAGGAAGAGATAGGTTAATAAATACTCTACAAGATGGGCGTCTTGTGGATGGTCTGCTCCCGCTCTGGTCCCACACAGATAAGGTTAACCGGGCAAGCAATCAGTTCTTCTAGTCTGGCTACATACTGGCGAGCTTCAAGGGGTAACTGGTCGTAATTCCGAATATCAGAGGTCGGAGCCTGCCACCCGGGTAGCTCCTCATAAACAGGTTGACATCTGGCCAGGGCAGCTACGTTGCCGGGGAAATAATCAATCTTCTGCCCATCCAGTTGGTAGGCTACACATATCTTCAGACGAGGCAAGATATCAAGGATATCAAGGCGGGTAATTGCCGCCCCGGTAAAGCCATTAATCCTGGTGCTGAAGCGAGCGGCAACAGCATCAAACCAGCCACAGCGGCGTGGTCTGCCGGTAGTAGTGCCATACTCATGAGCCCTTTCCCGAATTAGGTCGCCAGTTTCATCCTTCAGTTCAGTGGGCATGGGGCCACCGCCAACCCTGGTGCAGTAAGCCTTGAACACACCTAGAATGCGAGTGAGCCTGGTAGGACTCAGACCGGCACCCAGGCAACCTCCCCCCGCCAGTGGTGAGGATGAGGTAGTGTAAGGATAAGTGCCGAAATCGGGGTCAAGTAAAGTCCCTTGAGCCCCCTCTAACAGGACCAGCTCCCCCCGGCTCAATGCCTCCTCCAGCATTATGGCTGTCTCCCGAATATAAGGCGCCAGACGCTCTGCATACTGGCAATACTGAGCATATACTTCATCCAGTGATAGAGGGCTAACCCCATAAATTTTGGTCAAAATGATATTCTTGTAGTCAATTATAGAACGGAGTCTCTCCAGCAGCGCCTCTCTATCCAAAAAGTCGCCAGTTCTAATGCCCAACCTGGCTGCCTTATCGGCAAAGGCAGGACCTACCCCCTTGCGCGTTGTACCCAGTGCCTTGCCACCTCGCGCCTCCTCCTCCAAACCATCAAGGAGGATATGATAGGGCATAATCAAGTTTGCCCGGTCACTGATAAACAGCCTAGAGGTATCCACACCACGCTGGTTGAGCTGCTCTATCTCACCAATCAGCACTCCGGGGTTAATCACCACCCCATTACCAATAATGCAAACGACCTGAGAAGAAAAAATGCCAGAGGGGACAAGGTGCAAACCAAACTCGCCATAGGGGTTAACCACAGAATGCCCGGCATTATCACCACCAGAAAAACGGACAACCACCCTTGCTTTCTGAGCAAGCAGGTCAACCACCTTGCCCTTCCCCTCATCTCCCCACTGAGCCCCAATAATAGCAATAACCGGCATTATTCCTCCTCTAATCTTTCCCCATTCTTATAACATAAACAGCGCCATAAATAAAAGTGGCTAAGGGCTATCCATTTTTCTTTGCTGCCACACATAAACTAACCTCTGACCAGCGGTGAAAAAGCTGAATACCACTATAATAGCCAAGGCAATAACTAAGGCATTAGCAATCTGGCTTAGTAACAGACCTAGTGCCAGCACAATGACCCTCTCTGCCCGAGTGAATAATCCCACCTGACACTCCAGACCAACTGCCTCCGCCCTGGCTCTGATATAGCTCACCAACAGAGACACAAGCAAGGCAAGAAAAACCAGCAAAACCACCCATGGTGCCCCACCGTATAGGACTAAAATAGCCAGTAGCACCACCGCCTCAGATAAACGGTCGAGTGTGGAGTCAAGGACAGCACCAAAGGGGGTAGCTTGCCCAATACGACGAGCCAGTGCCCCATCCAGGATATCAAAAAAACCAGCAACGAGCACCATAAAGCCAGCGGCAAAAGGGTGTCCGGTAATAATAAGCGCCGCAGCACCGAGGGCTAATATAAAACCAAACCAGGTTATGGCGCCGGGTGTTACCGGTGTCCTGACCAAAACCCGCACCACTGGTTCAGTAAGGCGATAGGCTATAGCGCTACGAACTCTGGATGAATTTGCTTTAGACCGCGATTTTTCGGAAACGGTATTAACCGAACTACCCCCGCTTTTTGCTTAAACCGAAATCGACATCGCTTTAAATTCTGGAAACTGTTTCCTCCACGGCGGCTCACCGAGCACCATAACATAATAATCCAAAACATTTTGGGCAATATGTTCCCAGCTATACTCCAAGGCTTTAACCCTCCCCTTGGCTCCCATCTCCTGGCGAAGTGATTGGTCAGTCAAAAGAGAGATTAGAGTCTGGGCTAACCTTTCCTTATCTTCTGGCGGCACTAATAGCCCATCAACGCCATGGGTTACTACGCTGGCATAACCTTCTATATTTGAGGCGACAATCGGCTTACCTACAGCCATAGCCTCAAGCAAAACGATGCCAAAGCTCTCCCGACCTGTGGCTGGAGCACAAAAAACATCGGCTGTTTTATAGTATCTGGGTAATTCATCGTAGGATACAAAGCCAGCAAAGACGACATCCTTTAAACCGCTCCTCATAACCTGCTTCTCATACTTACGCCGCAGCCTGGTGCCAGGACCAACGATAATAAGTCGGGAATCTGGGATTTCCTGTTTAACCTGCTTGAAAGCTTCAAGTAGATAGTTCAAGCCTTTCCGCTTCTCCAGACGACCAACAAACAGGATATTCGCCTTGCCATCACAGAATTCATCAATTGGCGATACATCGGGGGAAAAATGGTCTAAATCCACACCATTGGGGATAATATTGTAGTATCCGGGGAAGTGCCCACGGGCAAACTCCATGGCTGGTTGGGACACCGCAATCTTGCCATCAAGCTTGCGGAACCACCTCCTCAAAATCCACTTGCCAATGGGTTTGGCGAAATTATACCCCGGTCTACCATGACAAGCATGAAAGGTTCCTATATTTGCTGTTTGCGACAACCGGAGCACAGTAGTACATAACATTGGCATTAAAGGTTCGTGAAGGTGGATAATATCAAAGTTTTCTTGGTTAAGGACGGCTTTTATTCTAGAGGATAACCAGGGTGAAATAGTAACCCGAGCAATGGAACCGCTGGTAGGAATGGGGCGGGGGCTACCTATAGGTATGAACCTATCGCCGAAGCTGGAAACAGCCTTAGAGGCGGGGGCAATGACCTTAACCTCGTTACCCATCCTGGTAAAGTGGCGCTCAAGATAGGAAATATGGATGGTAACACCGCCTGGATAAGCGAAATCATAGGGGGAGACCAATGCTATCTTCACCGGTAGCTGCTTAAAAACCTCCGTGGCGACTCAGTCAAACGGGCGTGCTCTCCACTGGCTGAGTAGTAGCAATGAACTCTTCCACCATCTGGCGAGCCTGGTCATCGGTATATTGAACCGGTGGTGATTTCATAAAGTAAGCAGAGGGAGCCACCAGAGCCCCTTTAAGTCCACGGTCTAAGGCAAGTTTACAGCACCTTATAGCATCAATAACCACCCCTGCCGAGTTAGGGCTATCCCACACCTCAAGTTTCAACTCCAGGTTGAGAGGAACATCGCCAAAGGTTCGTCCCTCCATCCTAATATGGCAAAACTTGCGGTCCTTAAGCCAGGGGACGTAATCACTGGGACCGACATGGATATTATCGGGGTCAAGCTGGTAATCTAGCTGAGAGGTGACGGAGGTGGTCTTTGATATCTTCTTAGACTCAAGTCGTTCCCTCTCTAGCATATTATAGAAGTCAGTGTTACCACCAAAGTTCAATTGATAGGTTCGTTCCAGTTTAACGCCACGGTCTCTAAACAGTCGGGTAAGGACACGATGGACAATAGTAGCTCCCACTTGAGATTTTATATCATCGCCAATAATTGGAAGCCCACTTTGCTCGAAACGCTGTTGCCAATACTTCTCCCGGGCAATAAAAACTGGAATGCAGTTGATAAAGCTGCAGCCAGCCGCTAGAACCTGCTCTATATACCACTTCGTTGCCTCTTCACTACCAACAGGCAGGTAATTAATCGCCACATCGGTCTGGGTTTCCTTCAGAATGCTAACTATATCGGCGGTTGAGCCTGGCGCCTTCTCTATTATTCGCGATAGATACACGCCTAAGCCATCATGGGTCATACCCCGCTGAATCTTAACCCCAGTGGTGGGCACCTCACAAAATTTAAAGGTATTATTGGGCGGGGCAAAAATAGCTTTGGCTATGTCCTTGCCTACCTTGTTTTTATCAATATCAAAGGCAGCCACGAAATTAATATCACCGATATGATACCCCCCAAGATTGACATGCATAAGTCCGGGGACAAATTCATTCTCTTTCGCTTTCCCATAGTAGTAGACGCCCTGAACCAGGGAAGAGGCACAATTACCCACGCCTATTATGGCTACATTTATCTTGCCCAAGGTTTAATTGCCCTCCTTTCCAACAGTAGAACCTATGGGAAAAAGGCACAAACCTAGCCACGCTACACAACACCTATTAACAGTTACCAGTAACATCTTGCTGGAAATCGGTGCCAAAAAGGCTCATTTAATAAGCAAACCACCTCTTTGACACAGCAAGTAGAAGCTGAACTCCTACTAAACTCTAGTGCCCATACTGAAGAGGATTTACTTACTCCACCTCTAGCCGATGCAATCGGTCAAACCAATTACCGGTTAGCTTTGACCAATCCTAAATACTTTAGTCCCACATACAGGGCAAACCCCTTTCGTAGCTGGCCTCCCGTTCTTCAGGGTAACCCTCTGGGGATTCTTTATATCTACCTTCTTTCTGCATTTAAAGCAATATGCTTGCAACTAAATCACCCCCTTCTTAGTATCGGTTGAACTATACCCCTATTATACGCAAGCTGTCAAGACCTGTTAAATAGATTGTTTGTCAACCTCACCCCCTTTATCCCCCTCTCCCTTCCCTCGGTAATAGAAGGAGGTCAGGGGGTGGGTTACTAAACAACCTCCTAAATATTATTTATTAGTGGTGGAAAAAACCTTCTCTGGTTGCCACTGCCCCCTTTCCGAATCGAAGCATAGCATACCCAAGAAGCAACCATCACGGGTATAGACACGGCAGTGATTGCCATAAGAGGACCTGGGCAAACTATCATCACTGTCAAAAATCAGAGGACGCCCGTTCCTTATATCCTTTTCAGCGGCATCACCGACTACCATAGCCGCCCAATGTAAAAGCACAATATCTATAGGATAGATAAAGTGTTGCCAGTAGCCATAGCGGAGTGCATCCTCAAGCTGCGGCATTGAGACTGCGTCCTCGATACCGAAGAGGCCACACCTCAAGCGGGTCAGGCTCTTCAAATTAGCGCCACAACCGAGAAGTTGCCCTAAATCATGAGCTAGCGAGCGGATATAGGTGCCCTTACCACACTCCACTTCTATAGTAGCTACCGGCGGTTGCCAGTCTATAAGCTCCAAATGATAAACCAAAGTCAGCCTGCTTTTCCTCTCAACCCTGATACCGGAGCGTGCCAATTCATAAAGTGGCTTACCACCATGCTTCACGGCACTATACATTGGAGGGGTCTGCTGAATTTCACCGGTAAAGGAGGTGAGTGCTGACAGTAACTGCTCTCGGCTAACCCCAGAGGGGTCTCCCTTACTGGTGATGCTACCAGTGGCATCATAGGTGTCTGTAGCCACACCAAATTCAATCTGAGCCCGATAAGCCTTAGTAGCATCTAGTAAAAATTGGATAATACGCGTCCCCTGACCAAGGCAAACAGGTAAAACACCGGTAGCTGCCGGGTCGAGGGTACCAGCATGCCCAACGCGCCTCTCTCCGGTCAGGCGCTTCACCATGGAGACAATACTGAAGGAAGTCTTACCCCAGGGCTTATCGATATTTAGTATGCCATCCACAGTCAATCACTATGCCTGTCTGGAGTGCCATCGGCGCTAACCTCATCAATCAACTGCAAGAGGTGAGTTCCCCGCTCAATAGAATCATCCCACTGAAAGCTTAGCTCAGGAATACGGCGCAGTCTCAAACGTCTAGCCAGCTTATTACGGAAGAAACCGGAGGCAGCAACCAGCCCGCTTAGCGTCTTTCGCCTCTCTTCCTCGCTGCCCATACAACTTACGAATACTTTAGCATATCGCAGGTCGGGGGAGGTGGAAACCTCAGTCACAGCAACAAAACTGTCAAGTCGTGGGTCTTTGACTTGGCGCTGAAGCAACTCACTAATTTCGTGACGAATAAGATTATTCACCCGCTCGATGCGATGTGCCACAATCGGTGCCCCCTAGCTAGCCTTCTCCTTGGTGAAAAGCTCCAGTATATCGCCAATCTCAAAGTCAGTAAAATCTTTGATACCCACCCCGCACTCATAGCCAGAGGTTGCCTCCTTGACATCATCCTTGAAACGCCTCAGGCTGCTGACCACAGATTCACATACTATTTGCTCCCCACGCCACACCCTGGCTGAGGCACCCCGACTCACCTTGCCCTCGGTGACATAGACACCGGCTACCTTTTCCCTCCTGCCACTGGAAAAGATTGCCCTTACCTCAGCCCTGCCATCAATAACCTCAACATAAGTGGGCTCTAACATGCCTTTGAGTGCCTTATCCACATCATCCACCAGATGGTAAATCACATCATAGGAGCGGATGTCAACGCCTTCCACATCAGCCAAGCGCCGTGCCCCGGCTTCAATGCCAGTGCCAAAGCCAATAATGAGTCCCTTAGAGGCAATAGCTAACATTACATCACTCTCAGTAATATTGCCACTGCCACTATGGATAATTCTGACCTGAACTTGCTCTGTTGCCAGCTGTCCCAGAGAACTCCTTATCGGCTCAATACTGCCTTGAACATCAGCCTTGAGAATAACATTGAGCTCTTTTACCTGCCCAGCACTTATTTGGTCAAAGAGATTCTCAAGGCTCACTGCCTTGGGCACTAGGGATGGCTGTTGCTGCACCTCCTGTTGGCGCTTTTGTATTAAAGCACGTGCCTGGTGCTCATCAGCCACTGAGGTTAGGGTATCACCCGCTTGGGGCACACTATCCAGACCAAGGAGTTCAACCGGCATGGCTGGCTCAGCTTTCCTCACTCGCTTACCCATATCATTAAACATAGCCCTTACCCTGCCCCATGTGCCGCCAACTACCACCGTATCACTAAGCCTTAAGGTTCCGGTTTGGATAAGCACAGTAGCCAATGGTCCCTTACTCTTGTCCAGCTCAGCTTCGATAACCGCCCCTACCGCCGGTCGAGATGGGTTTGCCTTAAGGTCTTCCATCTCAGCCACCACCAGAAGATTTTCCAGTAGCTCAGAGATACCTGTCTTCTCCTTAGCCGAAATGGGAACACAGACTACATCGCCCCCCCACTCCTCGATAAGCAGACCGGCATCAGCTAGCTGTTGCTTAACAATCTCGGGATTAGCATCAGGCTTATCAATCTTATTAATAGCCACCACGATTGGCACTCCGGCAGCCTGGGCATGGTCAATAGCTTCTAGAGTCTGCGGCATCACCCCGTCATCAGCAGCCACCACCAAGATGGTGATGTCAGTTACCTGGGCTCCACGAGCTCGCATAGCAGTAAAGGCTTCATGACCTGGGGTATCCAAGAAGGTAATCTTTTGTCCATTGACTTCCACTTGATAGGCACCAATATGCTGGGTAATACCCCCAGCCTCGGTAGCCATTACATTAGTCTGCCGGATAGCATCCAAAAGTCTGGTCTTACCGTGATTGACATGCCCCATAATAGTAACTACCGGAGGACATGGTCGCAGACCGCTGAGTTCCTCCTCCTGAGGCCGATACCTCTTACTTCCTCCAATACGAGCTGCCCGAGGCTCCGGGTGTGCTTCATAACCAAGGTTGACAGCAACAGCGGCTGCTGTTTCATAGTCAACGACCTGGTTAATATTGGCAAAAATGCCGTTTCTCATCAGTTGTTTGATAATGTCTATGGCACTAACCTGCAAAAGGTCAGCCAATTGCCTCACCGCTACAGAGTGAGGAATCTCAATCAGGTTTGCCTTCGGTTCACCTGGTTTGCTCTCTTTTGCCACTAAATCGCTCCTTATCCGAGTTCCTTCCCATATCCGATAAGCTGCTCCCGATTATCCTGGGTAAGAGCGGTGCGCAAGGTATGTTCCAGCCGACTCTTCTTCAGCGCAATCTCCCAACACCCCGGTGCTGGGCATAAGTAGGCACCACGCCCTGCCCTCTTTCCACCAGTATCAACCTCCACACCACCGCCGGAAATTCGAACCAACCGGATTAGCTCCCGCTTAGGTCTTACCTTACCACAAGCTACACAAGTCCGCTGTGGTATATGCTTAACTGAAGCTGGATTAATACTCCTCTCCCTGCTCATCAAGAATTTCTGGCTCTCGGCGCTGTTTCCTGAGCCTGATGCCATCATCGGCACTCCGGTCGCGAGCGCCCTTCTTTTTCTTCCTCTTTGCTTTAGCCACAGGCTTAGTCGGTCCAGATACTAGAACATCCTCAGCAAACCGAAGCTGAGGTTTCTCCAAAGTTGCTTGTGGTTCCAAAAAAGGCTCTGGGGGGATAAGTGTGGTATCAAGAGTGGGCAGAGGCTCAGCCGCTGCCTCTGCAGGGGCTAAGGCAGGCTCCTGAATAGCTGGTAATTCAGCAGGAAGCTCTTCACCAACTACAGCCTCCTCTACCCCAGGCGAAGGCTCGGCTTTTGCCAACCTTTCTTCCTCAGCGGTTGAGGCGCTCTTAATGTCAATCCGCCACCCGGTGAGCTTAGCTGCCAATCTA
>DAOWJM010000087.1 GCA_030640325.1 Dehalococcoidia bacterium
AAACACAGGGCGACTACAGTGAGCAGAAATAGCTCCCTGGAACCTCCCCCGGCCACGCGTCCCAGTAGCCAGGGCAGCCCCCACATTCCCAGAACCAGCATCACGGCAATAAAAACCACTGCCTTGAGTGCGGCTATTCCCAGAGGCAACCATAATTCTCCACCTACCTCGCCCATGGCGGGCAAGATTATCATCAGGGGCACCAGGCTCAGGTCTTGTACCAGAAGAATCCCAATCATAACGCGACCGTGCCCAGAGTCAAGCTCCCCCCGCTCCATAAGGGTTTTAAGCACAATCATGGTGCTACTAAGGGCAATGAGAAAGCCAAAGAAGATAGCTTCAAGCATCGCCCAGCCCAGCAGCTTGCCCAAAGCTAAGCCCACTGCTGCCGTAAGTAATATCTGAGCTATGCCACCTAAAATGGCAACCTTGCCCATTCGCTTGAGTTCACTCAAAGAGAACTCAAGCCCTAAGGTGAACAGGAGAAGGATTACCCCGATGGTAGCCAAGGTATGGATTGTCTCCAGGTCATGAACCAAGCCAAAACCGTAGGGACCGACAGCAATACCACCTACAAGAAAACCCAAAATGATGGGCAGCCTTAGTCGGCGGGCTAACATCCCCCCGGCTATGGCAACAGTTAAGACAATGATTAGGTCAAGACCGAGTCCCAATTCCTCCATAGGTCGTCCCTAAATTGATAAAAGTAGGGTAACACAGCTATTCTAGCACAGAAGCGAAGGCAAGGCGTAGTGGTTGAAAGCTACTAGATACCCTTGCCAAAGGCAGTGAATATATGCTACAATTAAACTTCCCACGAGGAGGACTAGATGCCTAAGATTTATTTTATTGATGTCACCAATCGGGACGGGGTGCAAACAGCCAAGCTTGGTCTATCCAAGCTGGAAAAAACCATGATGAATATTTACCTGAATGAAATGGGAGTCTTCCAATCTGAGTTTGGCTTCCCTACCACTAGGCACGAATCCCGCTACTTGCAGGCTAACTTGGAACTGACTGAAATGGGAGTGCTTAAACCTATCCGTCTGGGAGGGTGGATAAGAGCCATCGTTGATGATGTAGAGACAGCTTTTAAGCTGGTACCTAATATACGACATCTGAATCTCTCCATATCAACATCAGACCAGATGCTTTATGGCAAATTCCAGGGGAGAAAGACCAGAGATGACATCATAAATAATATGGTCGAGGCTGTTGATGCTGCCCGGGCTCTGGGGGCTGAGAGCATAGGCGTTAATGCTGAAGATGCCTCAAGGACAGACCTGGATTTCCTAATCAAATTCGGGCTTGCTGCCAAAGAACACGGGGCTGATAGACTTCGCTACTGCGATACCCTTGGTTATGATAACCCTTTCACCATATACGAAACCTGTCGGGCGCTGGCGGAAAATGTTGGCATGCCTATTGAGCAACACTGTCACCATGACCTGGGGATGGCGGTGGCTAATTCCATTGCCGGAGCCAAAGGAGCTATTGACGGTGGGCAGGATGCTTATATCAATACCACCGTCAACGGCGTAGGGGAGAGGGCAGGAAATGCCGACTTGGTAGCGGTCATTCTGGCTGCCACTAAATCAAAGGGGTTCGCTGATAAGTACCGGTTGGGCGGCTCAATAAAATTAACTAAGGCGGCAAAGATAGCTGAGTTTGCCAGCTATGCCTTTGATGTGCCGATTCCGATAAACCAGCCGGGGGTTGGTGCCAACGCCTTTGCCCATGCCTCTGGTATACACGCTGATGGTGTATTAAAAGACCCAGAAAATTATGAGCTGTATAGCTTCAGAGAGCTGGGTAGGGGTAAACCAAAGTTCGTGGAAACGGGGAGAGAGATTATTGCCGGGCAATATAGCGGGATATCTGGCTTCAGCCACCTAATGGGAAAGATGGATGTATCTTTTTCTAGCCGAGAGGAAGCCAATGAGATTTTGGAGCTGGTAAGATATGCCAATGTAGAGGCACAAAAGCCCTTGGTCGAAGAAGAACTGCTGTTTATCGCCAAGTATCCCCAGATTGCCAGGAAGCTGTTAACCCTCACTCCACTGGAATAGCTATACTTCAGATAGTAATAATTAGGAGGCTGTTTTTGCCAGGCAGCCTCTTTTCGTTTATTATAAGTGTGCTGTTATAATGGCAAAGTGGAGGTATCAAAATGGCTGGTGAATTGCCTGGCGTGAGCCTGAAAGCCATCGGCATCGTCAGAAATGAAGTTAAGCAACCACTACGGCATGGCTGGAGGGAAATCGTTTCCGATATCGTGGTTGATAGCAATCTAACCGAAGCCCTGGATAATCTGGATGAATTCTCTCACATCATTGTTCTTTACTGGCTGCACCAGCTCCCCGCTGGCAGGCAACTTTCGCTCAAGGTTCACCCTATGGGTAAGCCGGAGCTGCCGCTGGTCGGCCGTTTTGCCACCCGCTCGCCAAGTCGTCCCAATCCGGTGGGGCAGTCTACGGTTAGACTCCTGGAGCGACGGGGTAACATATTGAGGGTTAAGGGTCTTGATGCCATTGATGGCACCCCAGTAATTGATATCAAACCCTATATCCCGGGATATGATTCAGCCACCGATGCCAAAGCGCCTCCATGGATAACCAATCAATAGGTCGAGCATTACTAGATATCTATCGCCGACTCCTGGCTCACTTTGGACCACAGCACTGGTGGCCGGCAGGTGAGCCCTTTGAGGTAATAGTCGGTGCCATCCTCACCCAATCAGCCGCCTGGGGCAATGTGGAAAAGGCTATAGCCAATCTGAGGGCAGCCGAGGCGCTGTCACCGAGGGCGATACGCCGGCTTCCCATCTCCAAGCTTGCCACGCTGGTTCACCCCTGTGGTTACTATAATGCCAAGGCATTGAAGCTGAAGTCCTTTGCCTATTGGCTGGGTAATCATTATGATTATGACCTTGATAAGTTATTTGCCAATAATACTGATGACCTGCGCCAGCAACTCCTTTCTATCCATGGTATCGGGCAGGAGACAGCCGATTCTATAATACTTTATGCTGCTAATAAGCCAATCTTTGTCATTGATGCTTACACCCGTCGCATCATCAGCCGTATTGGTTTAGCCCCGGATAGAAATAGCTATGCTGCCTATCAAGCCCTTTTTATGGAACATCTGCCGCCTGATGCTGAGTTATTCAATGAATACCATGCTCTGCTGGTCTGCCAGGGTAAGAATGTCTGCCGCAGCCGTTCTCTTTGCCAGCAGTGCTGCCTCAAAAACATGTGCCACTTCTTCGCTGCGACGTCATTTAGTAACCTATCCCCATGAACCCTACCCCCTGTTTTCAGTTGTCTTTCTTCCCACCCACCCGCCCAATAGGGGTTAGCACCCCTCTTAAACTCTTCCTATGGAGTCTGAGGGGGCGAAGCCCCTCTCTAAAATCTCTTCCCCCTCTCCTTCAAAGACTGATAATTTTATTTTATACGAAGTACCTTTTACCGCTTGGTGTATTGAGGTGCCTTGCGGGCCCGCTTAAGACCAGGCTTCTTTCGCTCTTTAACCCTGGAATCGCGGGTAAGCAGCCCGTTCTGGCGCAGGATGGGTCTGAGGTTCTCATCCGCCTTTACCAGGGCGCGGGAAATGCCGTGAGCAATAGCACCGCTTTGCCCGGAAATGCCACCGCCGGTTACCTTGACCACGACGTTATACTTGGAGGCACTCTCGCTGACTAAAAGAGGGTGTAATATTGTCCGTTGGTGCTCCAGAGCGGTGAAAATTTCCTCGTAGGGCGTGCCATTTACAATAATGGCACCATTTCCCGGGAATAGCCTCACCCCGGCTACGGCTGTCTTGCGCCGTCCGGTCCCATGAAAGTAGGTTTGCTTGTCCATAAAAACCCTATCCCCTTTATCTCCTTCCCCTTACTAAGGGGAGGGAGAATGATTTATGTAAGAGAGGCTCCGCCTCTCTTTAACTCTCGTTTAAACCTCACGGAACTCGCCTTCTACAGTGCCTTCTTCACCACCTTCTTTGCCCGGGGGTGGCTCGCCACCTGGGGGTGGTGGCTGTTGTTGATAGATGGCAGCACCTATTTTCTGCATAGCATCAGATAGCTCCTGCATTGCTTCGCGGCTGGCGTTTATATCTGTGCCCTGTAGCGCCGAGCGCACCGCGGTTATCTTGCTTTCCACCTCTTGATTCAGGTTTGAAGGT